>DATGQM010000108.1:0-6560 GCA_035304205.1 Arenibacter sp.
TAGTTTATGCTGATTAAAGTGGAGCTTGTTTTGGACGATTTCGGCATGTTTCCCCTGACATCCATCTACGCAGCCCATATAGGCCAAGTTATCAAAATGCGATTTTAAGAAGTTATAATAGTATCTATGATAGGAAAGTGCTTCGTTATTGTAATCCAAGTTTTTCCTATACCCGTAAAAGTCTTCCGAAAGTTGGGGAACGGATGGTTTCCCCGTTTTCCGCATATTCCAAAAAGGATATTTTTCCCTATAAGTATAATAATTGTATTTTATACTGGCCTCGGCCATTAGAATGGCATTATCGGAAAGCTTGGTATCCTTTAAAAGCTCGTTGAGGAAGTTCGTTTTTATTTTTTGCAGGGAGTCCAATTTATGGTCAAATTGATCGGGCTCCAGATTGGAGTAATTATAGATAATAGGTAACTCTTCCTCGGCACTTAAGAACATCTCTATAAGGAAGTTGTTGATTTCTTCCCCTCTCCCGGAAAATATGAGGGATTCATCAAAATCTTCCGTGTTCAACCGGATCATAAGGCTGTCGCCCCTTTCCAGGAATACATATTGTAGTTCGGGATGATGGTCAAAATGATAAAGCCCTTCCTCCGGGGAGTTCAATCGTATGGAAAACCTATTTTCACTATCCAGTTTGGCGGAGTCAATTACAATATCGTCCTTAAATAGCACCACGTATCCATTCGTCGGGTTTACGATTTCACCAGCAAAGAACACATTGGGGGACTTTTTGTCTTTAACACCGCAGCCAATAACTGCAAGTAATAAAGCATAGAGTAAAGGTTTATTCATATGTGAATCGCGACATGATAGTGGGCAAATCTAATAAACTCCATAGATACAGGCTGTTAATTGTGAGTTAAATATACTCTTTATCCGTTAAAGCTGTCATTGGGCCGTGGGAATATAGTTTGATTAAAGGGTATATTTTTGCTATTTTTGCACAAAATTTAAAACTTCATATATGCTTTCAGTATCAAATTTATCCGTGCAATTTGGAAAAAGGGTTCTTTTTGATGATGTAAACGTTTCCTTTACCCAAGGTAATTGTTACGGTATAATTGGTGCCAATGGTGCAGGGAAGTCCACTTTTTTAAGGATATTGGCCGGACAAATAGACCCTACCTCGGGGCATGTGCACCTGGAGCCCGGAAAAAGGATGTCCGTTCTGGAGCAGAACCATAATGCCTATGACGAATATACGGTATTGGAAAGTGTGGTAATGGGTAACAAGCCCCTGTTTGAAATAAAAAAGGAGATCGATGCCCTATATGCCGATTATAACGATAAAAATGCGGATAGGATAGGGGAGCTACAGGTGCAATTTGAGGAGATGAACGGTTGGAATGCCGATAGTAATGCGGCGGCCTTATTATCCAACCTTGGAATTTCCGAGGAACTGCACTATACATTAATGGGGGATATGGATTCCAAATTAAAGGTAAGGGTACTGTTGGCCCAGGCCCTGTTCGGTAGTCCGGACGTACTGGTAATGGACGAGCCTACGAACGACCTGGATTATGAGACCATAAACTGGTTGGAGAATTTCTTGGGGGATTATGAAAATACCGTAATCGTAGTTTCCCATGACCGACATTTCCTGGATGCCGTCTGCACCCACATCGGGGATATAGATTTTGGTAAACTGAACCTGTATTCCGGAAATTACACCTTTTGGTACGAGAGCAGTCAGTTAGCGGCAAGGCAAAGGGCGCAACAGAATAAAAAGGCAGAGGAAAAGGCCAAGGAACTACAGGAATTTATTTTGAGGTTCAGCGCCAACGTTGCTAAGAGCAAGCAGGCGACTTCCAGAAAGAAAATGCTTTCCAAATTAAAGATCGATGATATAAGGCCATCCAGCCGGAGATATCCCGCCATAATCTTTGAAAGGGAAAGGGAGGCCGGTGACCAAATACTGAATGTCGAAAAATTATCGGCAGTGACCGAAGAAGGCGAAATTTTATTCCAAGATGTGAATATCAATCTGGCCAAGGGGGATAAGGTGGCCATAATCTCTAGGGATTCCAGGGCAACAACGGCCTTCTACGAAATTATTAACGGGAACAGGAAAGCCCAAAGCGGGACTTTCCAATGGGGGGTAACTACCAACCAGTCCTATCTGCCCGCCGATAACTCCATATTTTTTACCCAAGATATAAACTTGGTCGATTGGTTGAGGCAATGGGCCAAGACCGAGGAGGAACGCGAGGAGGTCCATATCAGGGGCTTTTTGGGTAAAATGTTGTTCAGCGGGGAGGAGGCATTGAAAAAATGCACGGTATTGTCCGGGGGGGAAAAGGTAAGGTGTATGCTCAGTCGGATGATGCTGATGAGGGCCAACGTAGTTATGTTGGATGAACCTACCAACCATTTGGACCTGGAAAGTATTACTACTTTTAACAATTCCTTAAAAAACTTTAAGGGAACCGTACTTTTTACCACCCATGACCATGAATTTGCAGAGACCGTGGCCAATAGGATCATAGAGCTAACGCCCAAGGGACCCATAGACCGCTACTCCGGTTTTGAGGAATATATGTCCGACAAGGGCTTAAAGGAGCAACGCGACAAGATGTACGAAGTAGTCGTTTAATGGATGATACTTCCTGTCGCATCGACGCCTAGAAGGTGAGCATCAGGTTTTTAAAAATCTGTTGTTCCAGATGGCGGGATTAAAATTTTTGCCCTTGGCAATGGCATAGTAGATGACGATGGTGGCCATGGAATTGAACATAAAAACAAACAGTACCCAAAATTGGACACTGGAACCGGATTTGGAGAAAAGGCCGTCTGGGATCGATAAAGTAAGGAGGTAACTAAGGACAACAATTGTGGCAAACAGATTGATTATGCCCTTAAAGGGCCACATTAGGATTTTTCGCAAAGGGTGCAGGTCGTTGCCCCATTTATGGATCAAATAGAAATAATCGTTGCCGATCGGGGCGAACAAAATGGGATCGTCCCGATCTTCCAATTTAAAAAGTTTTGAGGGGGCGAGTATCTTAAAGCCATGGATCTCCATTTGGTGTGTCTCTTCCAATTTTCTTATTTTGAAGGTGGCCTCTTGCGGAATCTTTCCCTTAAAATAACGGGTGTCCAGAAAACGAAGCCTATAATCTATGGCAATCTGTTTAATATGGCTTAGATGATAGATCCGGGAACCTTCGAGGAGTTCAAAATTAAAATGATTGTCGACCTTCCCCGGTGGGAGCGTCATATTATCCGCTATCCGCTCTTCCGTATCCTCTAGTTGCCGTAAGAACCTATACACTTCCTGCAGTAGGATATCCGCATCATTATTTTTTTGTTTTGCCCGTTCAAGTTTCTCCTGAATATTTATTTTTTGCAATAACATGGCCCCATTATTTTAACAACATCCTTAAAGTTATGGAATTATAATTTTTTTATTCTAATATGGACTGTTAAATTTGGTAATAGGGAATGTCGAAAGTTTGCACAGAGTGGTCATGTGGGAAAGATATTATAGGATGCTATCTCAGTTCCGCGCCCAGTTCATTTTGGTACTGTTTCAGCAACTTGCCCATTATGGCATCTATCTCCTGGTCCGTTAATGTACCATTTTCGTTTTGGAGGGTATAGTTTATTGCATAGGACTTTTTGCCCACGGGCAGACTGTTTCCGGTATAGACATCGAACAGGCCTACCTGGGTCAGAAATTTCTTTTCTGCCTGGAAGGAGAGCTCGTAAATTTGTTTAAAACTGACCTTTTCGTCCACCAGGAGGGCATAATCCCGTTTTACCTCAGGGTACTTGGGTATATCCTTAAAAATTATTTGGTTATTCTGCACGAGTTCCAAAATATAGTCCCAATCGAAATCGGCATATAGCACCTCTTCCTTAATATTGAATTCCCTTAATATGGACTTTTCGACCACTCCTAGGGAAACTACTTCCCTGTTCCCCGATCTAAGGCTGATTCCTTCGGAAAGCATTGCCCTTGAGTTGGGTTCGGAATCCAGCTCGGCAAGTCCCAACCGGGCAAGGATATTAATGGAAATGGATTTTAAAAAGAAGAAATCCGATTTTTTGGTCGGGCCTGTCCAACTATCTTCCCTTCTATTTCCCATCACAAGAAGGCTCAAATGCTTTTTTTCTTCCCGAATTTTGCCGTTCTGGTGGTAGGTCTTGCCATATTCAAATAATTTGAGGTTGTGCATTCTTCTATGTGCGTTATGGGCAAGGGCCTCCAGACCAGAGAACAACATGGATTGCCGCATCACGGATAAATCCGAACTGAGCGGATTGAGCATAGTGATGGTTTGTTCTTCCTTAATATCCAGACTTAGTTTATTATAGAGGGGCGAACTAAGACTGTTGGCCAAAATTTCATTGAATCCGTTGGCGGCCAATTGATTGCCGATAATATTTTGGAGCTTATAATCCTCAAATTTGGATGTGGGTGCTACGGAAGCATTCAGTTTTTCCTTGAATGTCACATTATTGTATCCAAATACACGTAGTATTTCTTCAATAACATCGACCTCCCTTTGTACATCGATACGATAAAAAGGGATGGATAGCCCTACCCCCGATTCCGTCATATTCTTCACCTTTATATCCAGGGATGCCAGTATGGATTTTATAGTGTCCTTGGAAATTTCCTGTCCAATTAATTTGTTGATCTTGTCAAAGGTCAAAAAAACGTGGTAGTCGTCCTTCTTTTTGGGATATATGTCCACGATATCCGAAGTAATATCGCCCCCGGCAATTTCATGGATCAATAGGGCCGCACGTTTTAGGCAATATTCTACATTATCTATATCTATTCCCCTTTCGAAACGAAAGGAGGCATCGGTATTGATACCATGCCTTTTGGCCGTTTTACGGATGGCGACCGGATTAAAGAATGCACTTTCCAGAAAGATACTACTGGTAGTTTCGGTGACCCCCGAATTTTCCCCGCCCAAAACCCCCGCAATGCACAATGGCTTTTCAATGTCGCAGATCATCAGGTCTTCGTCGTCCAATATCCTTTCGACGCCATCGAGGGTTATGAACTTGGTACCTTTGGGAAGTGTTTTTACTTCGATCTTGTGGCCCTTTATTTTGGAGGCATCAAAGGCGTGCAGGGGCTGCCCCAATTCATGTAGTACATAATTTGTGGCATCCACTATGTTGTTCTTGGGCGTAATCCCGATAGATCTTAATCTGTTCTTTAGCCAATCCGGGGAGGGCTGTACGATAAGATTGCTCAAGGTAATCCCACAATACCTGGGAGCCAATTCGCTCTTCCCCACTTCTACATCGATCTTAAGAGATCGGTTTACGATATTGAAGTTGGTGATGGGCGGGGTGATCAATTCCTTTTGAATGTCCCGCTGTTTTAGGCCCGCCTTTAAATCCCTGGCCACGCCATAATGGCTCATGGCATCGGCCCTATTAGGGGTAAGCCCTATTTCAAATATTTCATCGTTTTCTACTTCGAAGATCTCTGCACAGGGGGTTCCTACCTGTATGCTCTCGGACAGGACCATAATCCCGTCCTGGCCCTCGCCAATGCCCAGTTCTACCTCGGAGCAGAGCATGCCCTGACTTTCCTCGCCCCTGATCTTGCTCTTTTTTATGATCCAAGGCGTTCCTTCCCCGGTATACAGGGTAGTGCCTATGGTGGCTACGGCTACCTTTTGTCCCACGGCAACGTTTGGTGCCCCGCAGACTATTTGAAGAGGGGCATTCTGGCCAGTACCTACAGTGGTCAATTTTAACCTATCGGCATTGGGATGTTGTACACAGCTTAACACTTCCCCGACCACAATCCCCTTTAATCCTCCCTTAACGGATTCAAAAGAGGAAACACCTTCGACCTCTAGGCCCAAGTCGGTTAATAATTCTGCCGTTCTATTAGAATCCCAGTCAATTTTCAAAAACTGTTTTAACCAGTTGTAGGATATTTTCATCGATCATTTTTAGAAAGGTCAAATATAAAACAATGGAGCAAGACATTCAATAGCTAAGCCCCGAATTGCATTAATTTTTATGGAATACCGGTATTTGTGATGCCCTTTGTCCAAAGGGGATGACCGATTATAGTAAGTACATATCGGTATGTTTTTTTTGATTTCCAGACCGACCGAAGAGGAATTATGGTTCATTATTGTAATTTTGTTCGGTACAATAGCCCATAAAAACAAATACAAGGTGAAAAAGACCGGATATTCCCTAACTGTTATTTTCTTTTTTTTAGTGATTACATCTTGCAGGGATTCCCAAACTTCCCTACTGAACAGTGGTATTTGGCGGGCAGGTCTCCAGACTATGGACGACCAGATATTACCCTTTAACTTTAAGGTGATACCATTGGGGAAAGAGAAATATACCATGGAGATCTATAATGCCGGGGAGACGATTTTTGTTGATGAGATCCAGATGACACGGGATTCCATTGTCATTAAACTCCCCGTCTTTGAGGGCTATATTGCCGGCAGCTATACTCCGGGGAGAATTAATGGGGAATTTATAATTGAAAGTTTGGGTAGAAGGGTTCCATTTACCGCTGTATACGGGGAAAGGAACAGGTTTAGGGAAGG
>DATGQM010000109.1:0-5253 GCA_035304205.1 Arenibacter sp.
CGCCATCCATGGCGGCGGATACAATTCCCCCTGCATAGCCAGCACCTTCCCCGCACGGGAAAAGTCCATGGATTTCAGGATGCTCCAAATTTTCGTTTCTGGGAATGTTCACCGGGGAGGAGGTCCTGCTTTCTACTCCCACAATATTGGCTTCCGAAGAAAAGTAGCCCTTCATTTTTTTGCCGAATACCGTAAAACCCGAGCGTAACCTGCTGCCGATCAATTTGGGCAAGAGGGAATGTAAGGGTGCGGACACCAATCCCGGCCGGTAGGAACTTGGATTAAGATCCGCTGATATTTTGCCCTCAACAAAATCGGTCATCCGTTGGGCGGGTGCCGTCTGCCGGCGTCCCCCCGAGGTAAAGGCCAATCGCTCCAATGCTTTTTGGTATTCCAGCCCCTTCAGGGCACCAAAATGTTCATACTGTGGTATATCTACATCCACATTGATCTCTACCACAATACCTGAATTGGCAAATGGGTTGTTGCGCTTGGAGGGCGACATCCCATTGACCACTACTTCTCCCTGTGCCGTGGCCGCGGGCACTATGAAACCGCCGGGGCACATACAAAAGGAATAGACCCCCCTGTCCCTAATCTGTTCCACCAGACTATAGGAAGCGGCCGGAAGCAATTCATTGCGTTCCCCAGGGCAATGGTACTGAATACTATCGATGATATGTTGTGGATGCTCTACCCTTACGCCCATGGCAAAGGATTTGGCCTGTAAGGCAATCTTTTTCCGGTCCAGCAGGTAATAGATATCCCGGGCGGAATGGCCGGTGGCCAGAATAAGCCGCTCGACCGCCATCTCGGTTCCGTTTTGCAATATAATACTTTTCAATTTCTGATTGGTGATGGTAAAATCCACCACTCGGGATTCAAAGTGTATTTCCCCACCATATTTTATAATGGTCTCCCTGATATTCGCTACTAATTTGGGTAATTTATTGGTCCCTATATGGGGATGTGCGTCAATTAGGATCTGCTCCGGGGCGCCGTGGAACACCAAATTTTCGAATACCCTGCGTACATCTCCCCGCTTAAGGCTCCGGGTATACAGTTTACCGTCCGAATAGGTGCCGGCACCTCCCTCGCCAAAGCAATAGTTGGAATCCTCGTTAACGAAATGGTCCCGGTTAATGGCCTTTAGGTCGCGCCTACGGTCCTGTACGTTTTTGCCCCGTTCCAGGACTATGGGGCGGTAGCCCAATTCTATGCACCGCATGGCGGCATACATGCCGGCAGGGCCAAAACCGATGATATGTATTTTTTTGGCCTTGGATACATCCTTATAATCGAAGTTGTAAGCTTTTGATCCAGGGTCGGTTTCGTTGATATAAACAGCAACCTTATAATTGAAGTAGATAGTGGATTTACGTGCGTCCAAAGATTTTCGGAGCACCTTTACGGAGCTGATTTCCTGAAGGGGAAGTCCCAAGTATTTCGCAGCTTTCTTTTTTAGGATATCCCCAATGGATTCCTCCAACAAGGTTGTCCTAAGCTGAATGTTTCTTATCATAACTGCAAAATTACTGTAATCGGGACGATTATTCGATTAAAAAATCACATCGGGACCTGTTATTTTCGGTTATATTTTATACTTCCTTTTGTAAGCCATGGGCGTTCTCCCGGTTATGGTCTTGAATTGTTTGTTGAAATTGGATACGGTCTGGAAACCGCTTTCATAGCAAGCCTGACCAATATTCATATTATCTTCGATCAATAGTTTACAGGCGTACCCGATCCGTATCCCGCTTAAAAATTCGGAAAATGTTTTATTGGCATGGACCTTAAAATACCTGCTGAAGGAAGTGGGGGTCATATTGGCAAGCGAGGCCACGCTCCCCAGATCTATCTTTCCCTTAAAATTTTCCATCACATAGGCATGTACCTCGTTCATCCTTTCCGTATCCCCTTCCTTTAATGAGTTGGTATAGCCCGGACTTGCCAATAATTTTGATTCGTGGGCGTTGGAAAGGCAATTTAGGATTTTTAATAATTCCAGGACGCTATCAAACCCATCAAGATGTAATAGGCTGTTCATCATGCTCCCAATGGTCTTTGCCGTATTACCGGTGATATCCAGACCACGAAGGCTTTTTTGGAACAATTGTCGCAATTTGATCATCTCTTCCTTTTGCAAGAGACCTTCCCCTATAAAATCCTCATGAAAATAAACCACGATTCCCTCCGACCATATATTCCCATCCACGGGAAGACCTTCATTATCACTACGCCACATATGGGGCAGATTAGGTCCCGTAAAAGTGATTTCCCCCTCTTTGAACTGTTTTACATGATCACCTATAAAGCGTGTACCGCTACCTTTTAACACCATGAAAAGTTGATACTCGGGATGAAAATGCCAATTAGGATCGAAATTCGATTGTTTCAATTGCTTCACCACAAAGGCGTGGGTCTGGGGGATGGGGGATTTTTGTAATGCCGATTTCATTTCAATAGGGTATTATTTTGACAAGGATGCACTAACAAATAGGACATCAAACTTCATATCGAACCGATCCGAAAAGGTAACTTAATATTTTATCCAACAAAAAGTCGATCTATAAAAATTACAGAAACGGATCATCGATTAAATAAAACAAGGAAAATTTGGATTCTTGGCTTTTTAACTCCTTAACTTTTTAGTTTTAATATACGGAGTAAACAAAACATTTCTCTTTAATTATCTTTAAATATACATATAAAATGAATTTAAAGATATAATATAGTCAAATATGGATAACAAAGAGTATCCTTAGTGTTCCATTAATTATTATAATTGTTGGTACAAACACAACACGAACGGGTCGGCACGACCTACTGTTTGTGTGCCAACTGTATCCGACCACTAAAAAACAACTAAAAGATGAAAACCACCGCTGTGAGATTTTTTTATTTGCTGATCGTCTTTACCACACTCATAAACTGCGGTCCTTCCTCAAAGAAAATGAAGGACGACGAACCGAGAAGGATCGAACTGTTGTTCCTGGGGCATGCCAGTGAACATCACAATTCCAGGGCCTATATGCCTATTTTGGCCTCGGCATTGACGAAGAGCGGTATCAATCTGACCTATACGGAAGCGGTAGACGACTTAAATCCCGATAATTTGGCATTATATGATGGGGTAATTATTTATGCCAATCATGAAAACAGGGCCCCGGAGCAGGAACAGGTTCTGTTGGATTATATAGCGGAAGGACATGCTTTTATACCTATTCATTGTGCCAGTTTTTGTTTTAAGGATTCGCCTGAGTATGTAGATCTGGTAGGCGGACAGTTCAAGAGCCATGGGACGGATATCTTTACGGCCACCATTGTAGATAAGGCCCACCCGATAATGCAGGAATTAGAGGAGTTTTCTACCTGGGACGAAACCTATGTCCACGATCATCTGGCCAAGGATATAACCGTTCTTATGGAAAGGGTGGAGGGGGAACACCGCGAACCATGGACCTGGGTAAAAGATTACGGAAAGGGCAAGGTCTTTTATACGGCCTATGGCCATGACGAAAGAACCTGGAGCCAACCCGGTTTTCAAAAGCTGATCAAAGAAGGGATCCTTTGGGCGGTGAGCGATCAAGTGAAAAAGAACTGGCAGGCATTCGCTATGGATATCCCCGTGCTGGAATATATTGAAATGGACAATATTCCCAATTATGAAAAGCGGGATCCCGCACCCCAATACCAGTTGCCGCTTACCCCTGCGGAATCACAAAAATTGACGCAAGTACCGGCCGGATTTAAATTGGAGCTTTTTGCCTCCGAACCCGATATCATCAATCCCATTGCCATGGATTGGGACGAGAAAGGGAGATT
Source organism: Arenibacter sp. (assembly GCA_035304205.1). Taxonomy (GTDB): domain Bacteria; phylum Bacteroidota; class Bacteroidia; order Flavobacteriales; family Flavobacteriaceae; genus Arenibacter. The sequence continues at coordinate 3,826 of DATGQM010000109.1, forward strand.
GTGGGTTATAGAGACCGTGGATTATCCCAACACGGTCCGGGACGATAAGGGAAGTGGGGACGATCGGATAAAGATTTTCGAGGATACCGATGGCGATGGCAGGGCGGATAAATTTACCTTATTTGCGGATAAGTTGAACATTCCTACCAGTTTTACCTTTGTAAATGGAGGGATCCTGGTGTCACAGGCCCCCAATTTTCTGTTTTTAAAGGATACGGACGGGGACGACAAGGCAGACATCCGGGAAGTTGTAATAGATGGTTGGGGTACATTCGATACCCATGCGGGTCCCTCCAATCTGCAGAACGGAATCGACAATAAAATATACGGAGTAGTGGGCTACTCTGGTTTTAAGGGGCAGATTTTTGGTGAAAACTTCCAATTTGGACAAGGGATCTATCGTTTCGATAGGGATTTTAGCGATTTTGAATTCTTGACCGGCACCAGCAATAATACATGGGGATTGGGCATTACCGAGGACAATTCCATTTTTGCTTCCACGGCCAACAATACCCATAGCGTATTTATGGGGATACCCAATAATTATTTAAAGGATGTTGCAGGAATCTCCCTGAACGGGAGTCAAAAGATCGATGGTCATTATGCCATGCTCCCCATTACCCCCAACGTACGGCAGGTAGATGTCTTTGGGGGCTTTACGGCCGCGGCGGGTCATCATTTTTACACCGCACGTACCTACCCAAAGGCTTATTGGAACAAGGTCGCTTTTGTTTGTGAACCCACGGGCGGAGTGGTACATATTGCCAAGATCGAAAAGAAGGGGGCCGGTTATATCGAAACGGACGGAGGCAATTTATTGGCCAGTGCCGATGAATGGTTTTCCCCGGTGGAGGCAAAAGTAGGGCCGGACGGTTCGGTATGGGTATTGGACTGGTATAATTTTATTATCCAGCACAACCCTACGCCCAATATGGATAGAGGGGGGTATGATGCCGAAAATGGCCCTGGGAATGCCTATATTAATCCCTTGCGGGATAGGTCCAAGGGACGCATATGGCGGATCGTGCCCAAGGATGCGGAAAATAAAAAATCAATAACCTTGGATAGGGATAATACCCGGGGATTGGTAAAAGCGCTTTCCAATGACAATATGTTTTGGCGCTTGAAGGCACAGCGACTCTTGGTAGAGAACGGGGACAAGGCTATTTTTTCGGATCTCTACAAGTTGATCAGGGATAAGGAAGTAGATGCATTGGGATTGAACCCGGGGGCATTGCACGCCTTATGGACCTTGGAAGGTTTGGGAGGCATCGCTTCCGATCCGGAAGCCTTGGAGGTAGTGAAGGGCGCCCTTGCCCACCCTTCGGGAGCCGTTAGAAAAGCGGTGGTACAAATGCTTCCACGAAATGAAGGGAACGATGGATTTTTATTGGAATCAAATTGTTTAAACGATAAAGACCCCGAAGT
>DATGQM010000110.1:0-2990 GCA_035304205.1 Arenibacter sp.
AAGGGGATCGCGGTTCCAGAGATCTTGCTAAGCGGTAACTTTCCCGAAATAGAAAAATGGAGGGAGGACGAGGCCCATAAAAGAACCGAAAAGCTGAGACCGGACCTGCTTGACCTATAACTTTGGACCCAGGGCGTATAAATTCGGTCAGGCAATACAAAAAATAATCGATTATCCTTGTAAATTATAAATAATCCCTTAATTTTGCACTCCATTAAATCAACCTCTGACGATAATCGTGAAAGTTGACTTGAGCAAACCATAATTTAATACAATGGAAGATTTATTAAAATTTGTAGAAAACGAATTTGTCCCTAGAAAGGATTTCCCGAAATTTTCTGCAGGGGATACCATTACGGTATACTACGAGATCAAGGAAGGTGAAAAGACAAGGACCCAGTTTTTTAAAGGTGTTGTAATCCAGCGCAGGGGATCTGGTGCCACCGAAACCTTTACTATTCGTAAAATGTCCGGTACTATTGGTGTGGAGCGTATCTTCCCGGTCAATATGCCCGCACTTCAAAAAATAGAGCTCAATAAAAGAGGTAAAGTCCGCAGGGCACGTATTTTCTACTTTAGGGAACTTACCGGTAAGAAAGCAAGAATTAAGGAAATCCGTTCCTAACGGGTTTTTAATCGTATAAAAAAAGGCGTTCAAACTTATGAACGCCTTTTTTATGAACAATTGTCAATAACTTTTGTTTACAAGCTGTTGGTAACAAAAAGGAAGAAGAATTTGTTTCTACCAATAAATTTCAGTACTTTTAGTTTATGGTTATTGTTCCTATAAGGCAATGTAACCAAATGAAGTTTACGTTCTTTGTCCAATTGTTATTCTCAAAGATAGGTAGGAATACTTAATTTGAAATCGGACCGTCGGTTTGTTTCGGCAAATGGTCGGTTTAGTAAATGGATGTACATTGTTAATATAACCTCTAGGTTTTATATTAAGGATGCCCAACATTTGAACAATGGAAGAAACATAGTTATCGCTAAGTCGAACGATTAAGGATAACATGTTTTAAACGTGGAAATGGGGAAGCGAATGCAATCAATGGTTGCCGGTTCTGTTAAAGTACAGGACTTTAATTTGCAAACTATTTCTAAAAAGCCATATCAAGGTAGTTTCTACAATGATATGGCTTTTGTTATTTTAGGCCTTCTCGAAAAATAATCCGATTATATCACTTCCAAATACAACTAAACACTGCGGTTTAAATAATACACAAAAACTTATAATATTGTTTTATTTGATTTGGTTTGTCCTAAAATCAAGTTGACGACCAAGGATGCCGTATTATGTTATCCTTTGTTTTAAACTTTTAATTATCTTAGACCCCTAACTTTTTGTGGATTATTATGGAGCCTTCCCGGTTTTGTAATAATGGCACAACTAACCAACAACCATGATTATGAGTAGATTTTTTACGATCGCCATGTTTTCTCCCTTACTATTCTGGAACTGCAATGAGCCCTTGGTGTCCGATCCCAATATTCTTGTAAAGGATGGGTTTATAGTAGAAAAATTATATACGCCCAGCGATGAGGAGCAGGGATCATGGGTCTCTATTACCAAGGATGACAAAGGACGGTTGATCACCTCCGATCAATATGGGTCCCTGTATTATGTGGAAATACCTAAAATTGGTTCCAAGGCTCCCATTAAAGTAGATTCCATTCCTTTAAATATCGGGAAGGCCCACGGTCTGTTATGGGCCTACAACAGTTTATATGTAATGGTCAATTCGGATAAGGACGATAAGGAAAGCGGACTATATAGGATTACGGATTCGGACGGGGACGATACCCTGGACCATATTGATTTCCTCCAGCAATTTGTGGGAAGCGGCGAACATGGTCCACATGGGATCATATTGGGTCCCGACGGCTATCTCTATATGGCCGGGGGCAACCATACCCTCCTACCTTCGAAATTTAATTCCGTACAAAAGCCCATTTGGCAGGAGGACCAGCTTTTTGACGCCCTTTTGGACCCCAGGGGTCACGCCAATAATGTGATGGCGCCCGGAGGATGGATCGCAAGAACGGATAAGGACGGCCAAGATCTTACGGTTATCGCCAGTGGGTTTAGAAATGAATACGATATTGCCTTTAATACGGACGGGGAACTTTTCACCTTTGATTCCGATATGGAATGGGACATGGGATCGCCCTGGTACAGACCTATTAGGGTGTGCCATATTACCAATGGTGCCGAATTTGGATGGCGTACGGGATCTGGTAAATGGCCCGCCTATTACCCGGATAACCTACCCGGAATCGTAGATATAGGACAAGGCTCGCCTACCGGTGTAATTTCCGGTAGTACCTTGGATTTTCCCGAATATTATAAGGATGGACTATTTGTGTTCGACTGGAGCTTTGGTACCATGTACTATATTTCCCTGGTTCCCGAGGGCGCTACCTATTCGGCTACCTACGAAGAATTTCTATCGGGTTCCTCCCTCCCGCTAACGGATGGTATTGCCGGGGATGACGGGGCCATGTATTTCCTTACCGGTGGCCGAAGATTGGAATCCGGCCTATACCGCGTATTCTATAATGGAAACGATAAGGTCGACACCTCGGCCCAAAAAGATGTTGTTTTAACCGAGGAACAACAACTTAGGCGAAAGTTGGAATCCTATTCCATGGGCACGCCCGAAGATCTGGACCTTATCTGGTCGTCATTGGGGCATACGGACCGTAGGATCAGGTATGCCGCCAGGGTCTCCCTGGAATACCAAGACCCTAGTACCCTTGTGGAAAAATTGCTTTCGGAAACGGATCCCGAAACGGTCGTGCAGGCCACTATTGCCTTGGCCAGGGTAGGTGATCAGGAATCCCGAAACACTGCCATGGACAAATTGATCCAATTATCCTTTACCGAATTATCCGAAGGTCAAAAAACCGATTATATAAGGGCTTCCGATCTATTGTTCATTAGGGGCGAATTTGATGGGACCATTAAAAATGAATTGTCCAAAAAG
>DATGQM010000111.1:0-2147 GCA_035304205.1 Arenibacter sp.
CTTTCGTGCACCAAAATCCTACGAATAGCGGTACACCGTTGTGCCGAATTTTTAAAGGTTCCGGACATGGTGACTTCCACCGCCTCGTCGATATCCGCATCATCAAGAATGAGCAATGCCGAGCTTCCCCCGAGTTCCAATACCAATTTTTTATACCCTGCCTTGGAGGCTATTATCTTGCCTACCTTGCTTCCTCCGGTAAAGGAGACCATGGTGATATCCGGATGCACGGTCATCATTTCCGCAACGGCCTGTAAATCCGTACCATTTACTACGTTCAACATATTTGGGGGCAGCCCACAGTCGAGCGCCAATTGTGCAAAATAATAGGCCGACAGGGGTGTTTTTTCCGAAGGTTTCAATACCACGGTATTATTGGTAGCGATAGCAGGGGCTATTTTGTGAACTACCTGGTTCATGGGGTGGTTAAAGGGGGTAATACAGCTGATCAGGCCCAATGGCACCCTAGTGGTATAGATCCTTCTTGGTTTTCCATTCTTGGAAACATCGCAGGGAAATACTTGGGAATCATCGTCCAAGGCCTTCATGGCAGAGAATCGCAATACATCCGAAACCCTGCTCGCCTCATAACGGGTATCCTTTAAACAAAGTCCGGTTTCATCCGTAATCATTCTACTTACTTCGTCCACACGTTCTTCCAGGGCGTTCGCAATTTTATTCAGGATATCATAGCGCTCGTACCGGGTAAGGGTAATCTTTGTGTTTTTGGTGTCCTTTAGTACCTTGTCCAACGATTTGGTATCTATGGACGATACCCTGCCCACTTGCTTTTTGGTATAGGGATTATAGATATCGATCCATTCCCCGCTTTTTATCTGTTTTCCATTAATTATACTTCCAAATTCGATCATGCTGTTTTTTTTTAAATGCTTTAGTTTGAAAATCCGTTACTTAGAAAGTGGAACAGATCAAAGTTCCTACAGGTACCGGAAGCCAATTTATCACCATACTCGGCATTCAGTTTTTTATTGAAGATCATGGGCACCTCTTGACAATGTTCCCCTCCATGCGAACGCAGCCCTTCCTTTACTTTATCGAGTTCGTGCCAATCAGGGGTCCTGCCAATGGTGGTGGAGGCATCCGCCAATACTACCAAGTCGCCGATCCGATCACCGGGCAATTCAAATTCCGCAACGGCTTCTTTGTTGGTCAATACTTTTTCTATACCCTCCAAGCCCAACAAATAATCCTTGGCCGCTTCTAACTGGGATTTATCATCAAGATATAGGGTACCATAGCCTCCCAAAGCACCGTGGTGCACTACATAGGGATCGGTTATGGGCAAAATCACCCTTGATTTGATATTCTGTGCATCCAACAATTGTTCTATAAACTGTACTTTTGGACTCCCGTCCGGATTGGTCTTGGCCTGCATGCCGTGATCGGCGGTTAGGCCGATAATAGCTCCCAACTTATCCAATTCGCCCAACCATAGATCTATTTTCGATAAAAAGTCGTTTGCCTCTGCGCTGCCCGGGGCGTACTTATGCTGTACGAAGTCGGTCGTAGTCAGGTACATTACATCAAAATGCTCCCGTTTCAATAATTTAGCCCCTGCCTCGATACAATAAACAGAGATATAGGGATCATAAATACCCGGTCTTTCCTTGTCCATCAATCCCTTTTCGACATTTTCGATGCCATTCTCCCCCATCGTGGCCTGATCGGCAAATTCGGCGGAGAAACAGATTCCGTCCAGGTTATGGGACAACATATTCCGCAATTTATCCTTGGCGGTAACCACTGCGACCTTTCTCCCATTTTTACTGAGTTCGGAAAGAATCGTCGGCACTTTTAAATATTTTGGGTCGTTCATCATTACCTCTTCCTGAAGCTCGGTATCCCAATAAAAATTCCCACATATTCCGTTCACATTTGGCGGAACCCCCGTAACAATGGCCATATTGTTGGGATTTGTAAACGAGGGGATCACGGATTTCACCATCCCCATGGAACCTTCCCGTATAAAACGCTGCAAATTGGGCATCATCTCTTTTGCCCCTTCATAATAGGGATAGGAGGTACCGTCCATACATATACCAATAATCGTTTTCTTTTGTTCCGGGTAATTTCGATTGTTAATGTTCATTTTTTTAAATATATTGTTCACCGTTAACTTTTGCGCT
>DATGQM010000112.1:0-11411 GCA_035304205.1 Arenibacter sp.
AAGATAAAATCCATGAACTTTAAAGAGTTAGGACTCAATAGGCCCATCTTAAGGGCCGTAGCGGAAAAAAATTACGACTCCCCTACTCCCGTACAGGAAAGGACCATTCCCCTTGTGTTAAGCAAGGTAGATATCATTGCCTCGGCACAAACGGGCACGGGAAAGACGGCCGCATATGCCCTTCCCATCCTACAGCTTTTGATCGATAGGCAGGATGTCCCGAAAAAGGGAAAAAAAATCAGGGCCCTGATCGTAAGTCCGACCAGGGAACTGGCCATTCAGATTCAGGACGATTTTAAGGCGTACGGCCAGTATATCAACCTGGATACCGCAGTAGTATTTGGAGGCTCCTCCCTGGAACCGCAGATCGAGATCCTAAAAAAAGGGGTGGATATTTTGGTGGCGACCCCCGGAAGGCTGTTGGACCTCCACAAACAGGATATTATTAATCTGGACTATGTGGAAACCTTGGTCCTGGACGAAGCGGACCTTATGCTGGATATGGGCTTTATAGATGATGTTAAGAAAATAGAGCGACTCTGTCCCGCTGAAAAGCAGACCCTGCTCTTCTCCGCCACCATGCCCTTTAAAGTGGTGCAATTGGCGAATACCATTTTAAAAGACCCTAAAAAAATAGAAATAACCCCTACCTCATCGGCGGCCGCAAAAGTGATGCAATTGCTCTATTATGTCCCGAAACAGAACAAAATAGAACTCTGCCTTCATATTTTAAGGAATACGATCAAGGGAAATGTCTTGATCTTTAGAAGGACCAAGCACGGAGTGGACAAACTGGAGGAGACCTTCCTCAAAAACAATTATAAGGTAGAAAGCCTACATGGCGACAAATCCCAAAGCGAGAGACAGGAAGCCCTGAACAGGTTTAAAAACAGGGAAACCAACATTCTCATCGCTACGGACGTTGCCGCTAGGGGACTGGATATAGACAATTTGGACAACGTAGTCAATTTTGACCTTCCCAGTATTCCGGAAACCTATGTGCACCGCATCGGAAGAACCGGAAGGGCCGGCCAAAGCGGAACTTCGTACTCCCTTTGCTCCGCAGATGAGAAGGTGTATGTATCAACTATCCAAAAATTGATGCAAAGACCTATCGATATAGTAGAAGACCATCCATACCCCTTGAATCCCACGGCCAAACCCGAGGTGCATAAGCGAAAAGGCAGCAAATACAGAAAAGGTAGAAAATCCGAAGCGTCCAAAAAGAAAAAGAAACGCTGGTACTAAATAAAAAATTAAAAAATGGATCATAAAATTATTGCACCGTCCATATTGGCGGCCGACTTTGGCAACCTACAACGAGATATTGAAATGATAAACCAAAGTGAGGCCGACTGGTTCCATATCGATATTATGGACGGCATGTTTGTTCCCAATATTTCCTTTGGTATGCCCATTCTAAAGGCAATAACGGCCCATGCGGACAAGACCATCGACGTACACCTGATGATCGTGGACCCGGACCGGTATATAAAAACATTTGCCGATCTGGGGGCCAATAACCTTACCGTCCATTATGAGGCCTGCCCCCACCTTCATAGGACCTTACAGGCCATTAAGGCCGAAGGGATGGCAGCAGGGGTAGCCCTTAATCCCCATACCAATATAAATCTGCTGGAAGATACTATAGAAGATATCGACCTGGTCTGTATAATGAGCGTAAACCCAGGGTTTGGGGGCCAATCCTTTATAGAGAATACGTACGACAAGGTACGGGCCCTAAAAGAGCTTATAAACCGTAAGGGGGCACATACCTTGATCGAAGTGGACGGGGGTGTCACCTCCGAAAATGCCAAACAGCTCATCGATGCGGGAGCGGACGTATTGGTCGCCGGCAGTTTTATTTTTAAGGGCAGCGACCCTGCCAAAACCATCAGGGAGCTAAAAAAATTAGTAGGATAATGACAAATTTTGATGTTATAATCGTTGGTGGGGGACCCATAGGGATAGCATGCGGACTGGAGGCCAAAAAAAAAGGACTGTCCTATTTGATCTTGGAGAAAGGATGTATCGTAAATTCCCTCTATAACTATCCCTTGAACATGCAGTTCTTTTCCTCCTCGGAAAAGCTGGAAATAGACGATATCCCCTTTATCAGTATCGAGGTCAAGCCAAAGAGGAACGAGGCCTTGGAATATTATAGGCGGATCGTATCTTCCAACGACCTCAATATACATCTGTTCGAAAAAGTAAACAGCATTGAAAAAACGGGGAATATCTTTCTTGTAAGCACGGAGAAGGATAGTTATTCGGCCCATAATATTATTCTGGCCACCGGGTTCTACGATCTTCCCAATACGCTCAACATCCCCGGAGAAGAATTGGACAAGGTTTTCCATTATTATAAAGACCCCCATTTTTTCTCGCAGCAAAAAGTAGCGGTCATAGGAGCCAGTAATTCGGCCATCGATGCGGCTTTGGAATGCTATAGAAAAGGGGCGGACGTCACCTTGATCATCAGGGGCCCCGAAGTAGGTACCCGGGTAAAATACTGGGTACGACCGGACATTCTCAACCGCATCGAGGAAGGAAGTATAAAAGCATATTATAATACCACGGTAACGGAAATTACCGAAGGCAAGATCCAAATAACATCGCCCGAAGAAACAAAATCCCTAAAGAACGATTACGTGCTGGCGCTCACCGGGTACATGCCCAATTTCGACTTTTTGGAAAAAATGGGCGTGCAACTGTCCGAGGACCAAAAACGGATTCCCCAATACGACCCAGAGACCATGGAGACCAATGTAGAAGGCATCTATTTGGCCGGGGTCATCTGTGGCGGTATGGAGACACACAAATGGTTTATAGAAAACTCCCGGATACACGCCCCTATGATTATCGGTGATATAAAGCAAAAAATAGATAGTGTAAAATAAGGCACCTATCCATAGTTTAACGGGAGCTACTGCATATTGCTGACTGTTTACAGTTTCCTGCCAACTAATCTACCTATGCAACTGTTGCGACCTTAAATATTTTAGCAATGCTTCGGGCAGGTCCGTTTGTATAACATTGATGTGCTTCTTGCTCAGGAGGGCATCGAACCCCGAGTTTTTCTCCAACCGTTCCATGGCATCGTATTTGCCCAGGGCATTTATCCATACCCTTGCCCCCGAGCGGGTAATACGGCGCATAGTGCTGGCTTTGTAGTAACTTTCGTCCACATGGATAATATCAATATGGTCCATTTTCAATATGGCCCTTACATCTTTCTTGGAATATGCCCTTGGCATTATCCTGATCTTAGGGTTAAGTTGTTGAAGTCTGGGAATTTCCGTGTAATCATATAGAAAGAAAAGAATCTGGTTCTCCATTCCGTATTTTTCGATCAGGGCATAGGTCTTTTTTATGGCATCCATGTCCTCCAACTTAAAATCGATATCGAGAAGGATCTTTCCTTTCGTCAGTTGTAGCACCTCCTCAAAGGTCGGGACCTTAAATGGGGTAATACTATCGTTAAAAATAAGGTTATAGCCCTTAAGTTCGGACAAGGTATACTCATCTACCTTCCCGCTCCCATTGGTCGTCCGATCGATGGTCCGATCGTGCATAATTACCAGTTCCCCGTCCTTGCCCTGCCTAATATCCACTTCTATGATATCTATCCCGATACGAATACTTTCCGCAATGGCTTCCAGGGAATTTTCCGGATAATGGTCGTTGGTCGCCCTATGTGCCGCTATCAATACCCGTTCGGGATGATGAGTGAAGTCCGAAAGAATACTGTCCAATTTGGTTCCTTGGGCAGTAGCGGCCAAACCTATAAAAAGACCTAGGATGAAGAACATCCTTTTGTGCATATTGTAAATAATGGTATTCATTTTTTGAACTGTCTTTTATCTTTTCTCTTTTATCTCTTCTCTTTTCTCTTTTGTTTTTTCTCTTTTGTCTCTTCTCTTTCCTCTCTTCTCCTTCAACCTTTGGCTAGTGCCCAGTGCCTTTTTGGCTATTAATGGTAATCGTTAATCCCTTTTCCATGTTTTGTCCTTTCTGACAAACCGCATATATATCATAAACATACAATAGATCAGGAAAATGGCACCTATGGTCAACAATAGCGAACTGTATTCCGCAAAAACCTTACTATATCCTTTTATGGCCTGCGCCCGTACAAAATAGAAGCCCCCCAAAATAACCAGGAACAGGGCACTGCCAAGACCAAAGAAGGCCAAGCTTTTTTCCGAGGACATAAATCGTTTCCGCCCAAAGACCCATAATAACCGAAATAAAGAGATCCATACTACCCAGGAAGCTACTTGATAGCCATTAAGGGTCCTAAAATAATTGATAGCGGTGGAAAATGGACTGAACAATAGGTTCTTCCCGTCGCAGTAAGGCCTATCCTTGTACATAAGCACCTGGACCTTGCTTTGGTCACGCTCCCTCAATATCTGGAGGATCGTACCTTCTTTAGCGTCCGGGTCCATTTCGTGCCAATTGGGTATGGTAAAGGCGTTCCATATGGCACAGACCCTTCCATAACCATGATAATCCAATCCGCCTACCATAATTAGTCCGTTCTCCTCACAAAAGGATTTAATCTCTTCGAAGATGCCGCGATCGTAATACAGTTCCTTGCCGACATTCTCTATTTCAAAACCGTCCGCCCCCAGATCTTTATAGAATTCCTTTTCCTTCCCCTTTCCGTTGAACCAATGGTTAATAATTACCGCACCCCCGTTTTGGTGTACCAAATCTACGATTTCCGGATCGGGCCTATCCTTGGTAACGAACGCTCCGTTGAGCCCCAGCAGGCTCATATGATTGGAACCGGAATGTTCCTGCCCTACCAGAACTAGGGGATCCATGGGAAATTCGCCATTTCTTTGCCGTTGTGAAAATTCCAAGGTCTTATTAAAATTGGCATGGTCCGTAATAAAAAAGGCATCGAACCCATTCCGCTTTTGCCATTTCCACATATTTTTTTGTGAGGTGAGCCCATCATGGCTATATTCCGTATGGGCATGGGTGCTCACCAGGATCTGATCCGGGGAATTATTTATTATGGTGTTGTTGGGCAAAGGGATAAAGAGGAGAAGGACAAAAATAGAAAAACCTATTCCCACCAATAAAAGGAAGTTACCTAAAAAACTACCCAATTTTTTCTTTCGGGGGTCCCATGAAGGTAATTTAAAGACCCGTATCAGAGTATACAAACTGTATAATCCCAAAACCCAAAAAATGGCGATCGGTATTTCCTGAAGGGGATAAAAACTCCGATTGAAATATAATAAGGGTCCTACGAAAGGTTCAAAAACGATGCGCCAAAAATTGATATGGACGTCGAAACCCGAAACGGGCGCCAAGCTAAATACATCAATTATTTCAATGGGCAAGGGAAATAATAGGGGAATAAGTATTATAAGGGCACAGGGCACTATCCATAGAAAACTCCTTGTTCTTTTATTTGTTCCCTTTCTCATTGCTATCCTATCTATTTTCTCGGTGTATATTTGACCACCTGTTGTGGGATGGCGGGCAAACTCCTTAGATAGGCATAAATTGCCTTCAGATCGTTAGGTTCCATTCCTGCATACATGCTCCAGGGCATCAGCGTGTTATAGTCCTCCGGTTTTACGGAGGGCAGATTTTCGGGATGCTCGTACATTTTGAACCGTTCCAGGAAAAGACTCTCAGTCCAGTTCCCTATTCCCGTAATTTCATCGGGTGTAATATTCGTCGAACGTAACGTACCGCCCGGGAGCTCAAATTCGCGCCCCCCGGAGAATGCCCTTTCCACTATTAGTTGGCCCTTATTTACCGGTGTATGGCATTCCATACAAGACGCAGTAGTGACCAAATATTTGCCATAAGCAACGGCATCGGTATGATCGGGCCGTGGTGCCAAGGCCGGCTTCTGTGGAAAAGTATTGATGATAAAATTCATTGGAAAATCGGGCTCGGAAGCGGGCACTTCATGGGCTATAGGGGATAGGCTCCGGAGATAGGCAATGATGTCCAATATATCCTCCCTGTCCATTTTGGCATAATAAGAATAGGGCATAACGGGAAAAAGAGCCGTGCCCTGTTTATTGACGCCGCTGGTTATCGCCCTAAAAATCTCCCCATCCGTCCAATCGCCCAAATGCGCAGGGGTAAGGTTCTTGCTATAAAATTTTCCGGGGAATCCCATCTCGGGGCCGAAATACTCCCCTCCCTTTCCAAGGTCACCCGTTGTTAACGGCCCAGAAAAGCGACTCCAGTCACGGGTAGAATGACAGTCCATACATACAGCTACATGATTGGCCAGATACTGCCCCCGCTGTATACGTTCGGGACTGAGCTCGACCTTTAGTTCCTGTGGGGCGTCCACATTGGGCAGGGCCCAACCAATATAGCTAGCAGCAATGATCACCACAAGCAGCAACAGGGAGAAAAAAACGATAAGGATACGTTTCATATATGGTTATTTAAGATAAAGTACCGGCCTATTGACTATGTATTAAAACTAATAGGTCCCCTGCGGACCTATACCCTATTATCATCTTTCCTCCTTTTATTAAAAAACACAAAGACCAAGGCCATTAAGATCAAGCCGGCGGTCGAAGCCGCTCCGATGATAATGGGATCCATGGTACATTCCAACCAGCTATAAGGTGCCGGCAGGTCCCTGACAAAGGTACCCCAAACAATGATCAGGATACTAAAAAGAACGGAAAGGATACCCTGTTTCCGGGTTAGTTTTGCATTAAAAATAGCCAAAAGAAAAAGTCCCAAAATTCCCCCGCCAAAGATTCCGGAAATCTGCCACCATACGTCCAATGCACTATGGGCATTGATCATCAACAGGGCAAAACCTATTCCTAAAACGCCCCATATTACGGTAGACCATCTCAGGAAACTAAGACTGTTGGCTTCGGATGCATTGGGCTTGAAATACTTTTTATAAAAATCGATGAACATTACTGTCGCCGATGAATTCAGTGCGGAATCTACCGTACTCATGGAGGCTGCCATAATGGCGGCGATCATCAATCCCTTGATCCCAATGGGAAGTTCCGTAGCGATAAAATAGGGGAAGACCTCATCTCCCCTGGTTATGGCATCGTGCAATATATGGGAATCCCCCCCATAAAATGCGTACATGGCGGTTCCTATATATAGAAAGATGGCCGTTAACGGCAAATAGATCAGGATACCGATCCAGACCGATTTACGGGCTTCCCCGAGACTTCCTACAGAACTGTATTTCTGGGTGTAATTCTGATCGGCGATCAGATTCCTTACATTTTCCGAAATGCCATAGATGATCATAACCCAAATGGTTCTATCGTTAAAGGAAAAGCTGGAATCGCCAAGACCGAACTTATTATTATCGAAGGCCTTTTGGACCAAGTAATCCGGTTGCGAAAAGATATCGACCGTAAGGATATATCCAACGAAGATAATACCTCCGATCATAATTATGGACTGTATAACATCGGTCCAGATCACAGCTTCCATACCTCCCAACAAGGTATATACTATGGTTACTATACCTATGGCCAAAATAACCATTTCAATGTCCATGCTTACAAAGGGGGTCAACAACAGTGAAGAGAGATACAGGATTACCGCTACCCGCCCCACCATAAAAAGCAAAAAGGAAAAAGCGGCATAGTTTCTTCCCCAAGCCCCGATCTTATCCTCCAGATAGTTATAAACGGATATAATCTTGTTTTTCCTGTAATGGGGAATGACATAGGAGGCAACGAACCAGGTCACCGGAACGGCGGTCAGTGCAAAGATCAATGGGTGCCAATTATCCTCAAAGGCCTTCCCCGGCACCGCTATATAAGAGATACTACTGGTATAGGTACTCATTATTGCGATTCCTGCGGCCCAATGGGGAATTCCCCTACCGGCCACCATAAACTGTTCCGAGGACTTGCTTTTCTTAAAGAAATATATTCCCATAAGAAGCATGATAAGTCCATAAAGAACTACTATGATTAGGTCAATGGTACCAAGTTGATAATTCATAAGGCCGGATTATATTCGTTTTTATAATTAAATTGGCCAATATACTCTTTAATCTGATTTTTCTGTTGTTCGTTAAACCTAAATAAGGGGGCGGCCACATAATCCCTGCAAATATCCATAGCATCCATCGCGGCCTTGGTACCCTTGATATGTCTTGATGGATATTTCCCTACTTCATAGATTGTATTTTGTATTTTCAATACATCCTGGCGCAATAATTTTGCCTTTTCAAAATCTCCATCCGCCATAGCATCATAAAGGTCCACAAATAACCTAGGAAAGAAATTGGCTCCCCCCGCAACTGCACCGTGGCCCCCGTTCATCATAATTTCGGGCAAGAACAACTCGGTACCGGTCATAATGGAAAACATGGGATCATTTTTAAACTCCTCGATCATGGCATATTGTAAGGAAAGGTCCCCGGAGCTATCCTTTATTCCGATCGCCCCCAACTCTTTTGCCCGTTTTACTATTTTCATGGACAAGTTTAGCTTGGTACAGCTGGGCATATTGTACAAAATGAAGGGCAAGGGCAGTTCTGGGACCAAGTTTTCGAGATAGCGTACCATTTCCTGATCGGATATGGGAAGATAATAGGGCGGTGCCACCACCAGGGCATCGGCACCTTCCTGTTTTGCATGGACCGCTATTTCAAGGGTCCCCTCCATGGAGGTATCCGTTATCCCCACGAGGATGGGGATTCTTCCGGCAACTATTTTACAACATTCGGATATCAATTGTTTTCGGATCCCATACCCAAGGCTGGGCCCTTCCCCGGTGGTACCCAATAAAAATATACCGTGTACGCCCCCATTTAATAGATGACCGATCAAATTGTTCAATCCGATAAGATCCAACTGTCCATTTTCTTGCAACGGAGTAACCATTGGTGGGATTATCCCTTTTAAAGGTAAATTCATATACTTAATTTATTTTTTTCATCCCGATATCTATCGGGAGTCAGATGTAACTTCCACCCGTACCGTTTCGGACGATCGGGATGATTAAATTAATCATTGCCCTATCTACCGCAACCTATTTCGCTTTTAACAAAATAAATTCAATTATAATCCTCCTACCACTACAATATTGTTTTAATTGCATCATATTTTAACCTTTATTTTAAAATAATTAATTATATTGGTCAAATATTGTCAATATAATTAAGGATGGAATTTATTTTTGAAAAAATATATGTCCCTAATAAACATTCATTTATTTCTAGAAAATTGCCCTTGGCCTCCAATGCCAGAATTCATTCCCATAGAAATTTTGAACTGAATTTTATTACGTCCGGATCGGGAAGAAGGATCGTAGGGGACAATATTTCAGGATTTGAGAAAGGGGACCTGGTGTTGTTGGGACCCAATCTGCCACATTGTTGGGAGGCCTTGGATTCCGAAAAGGGAAAAGATCCCTTTTGTATCGTGACCCATTTTTCGGAAGACATTATCAATTCCGATTTTTTTAGGATGCCCGAATTGGAAAAAGTGGTCGATCTATTAAAGCAATCCAATACCGGCCTCCGCTTTAAGCTGGAAAATGATGGCCATATCCGGGGCATACTGGAGAAAATGACCCAATTGGGCGGCTTGGAATACTATATCCAATTACTGACCGTATTTAATTACCTGCTACAGGTCGGGGATCGGGAAAACCTCTCCAACCCCAGCAGTAACACTGCCACATTTTCCAAGAATCTGGACAAAATTAACAAGGTCTACGAATATGTCTTCCAAAACATCCAGGAAGGGGTAAAATTGGAGGAGGCCTCGGCCGTATTGAATATGGCACCAAGCAGCTTTTGCAGGTATTTTAAGAAAAAGACCAATCTTACCTTTATGGAATATGTGAAAAGTGTGCGGGTAGGGATCGCGGCCAAACTTCTTGCGGAAACCGACAAACAGATCACTCAGATATGTTTTGAGAGCGGTTATAATAATCTGGCCAACTTTAACCACTACTTCAAATTTATAATGGGAAAGACCCCCACTGAATACAGAAAGACTTTTAGATAGTGCTATGGAGGATGGGTATGGGTTATTAGTTATTAGTTATGGGTTATGGGTTATGAAAAATGGCTAAAAGGTTAAACGGTTATGGGGTTAAATGGTTATGAAGTTATGGGGTTAAACGGTTAAGGAGTTAAAAGTTATGGGTTAAGCAGATATAGGGAGAACCTTTAATATAGGCACTATTAAATTCCCTCCCCCTGGGGAGGGTTAGGGAGGGGACCTACAACTGTAAACTGCTTACTATGCCAAATGGGCCCGAATTCCATAGGTTTTGCCAAATACTTAATTTAACGGAAATCGGTCATGTCCTCCAATATCACCATGTAAATTAATGGCCAATACAGCCAGAAGTGCCATAAATACTACACTGGCCAACAGAAAGAAAATCCATCTTTTGATATCTATTCCCGCATTTCCATAAACGATTGGTTCCGTTTTGATACGGTATACTATAAATAGCACCAATATATTTATCAGGTACAGGTGATGGGTTATCTCCATAATGCCTCCAAAAAGACCGGTAACCAAATAACTGACGCTAGTGTAGGCAAACAGTAAAATAAAAAAAACGTAGGCTACGTCCCTTTTTGAGAAGTTTTTCTTTTTAAGTTTCCAGAATATCGTACCTGCCATAAGCAGCAGGATCAGTGCTGCAACCGAGGTAGTTGTAAATGCAACGGATTCTACATTGGGCAAGTTTTCCAAACGCCCTACGAGATAGTCATAATTCAACGTCTCCCTATATACGATCAAGGGGATAAGAACGGCTACTATAAGCAGGGATGCCCAATTTTCCCATTTTTTAGGCTTGGGGGATTCCTTGGGCCATTGGGAACTAAAAACCCCATAGGCCATGCCCAATCCTCCAAAAAACCCGATACTGTATTCCATGACGTTCCACATATTGAAGGGAACGTCCCATGTTTTCCCTATGATCTGCAAAAAATTGCCGAATCCAAATCCTATGCCCGCCCCCAACATGGAAAAAAAAGCCACCCTGATAGGGGAATTCCGCTTTTCCCTTGCCATATACCATAACATGGCCAAACCGGCACCCAAACAGACGGCCCAGACCTCCGATCGTGGCGGGGTCATTTTAAATCCTATCTGTTCCACCAAAAAATAGTAGGATATGAGTCCGCCCGCAACCATTTCCGCCATTAACGGGCCCCATTTCACCTTATTATCGCTGGTAGAATCCAGCGTCAGACCCACAAGGCCGCCGCCCAATAATCCAAATAGACCGCCAATAACGAACAGCATTGCCAAACCGTAAAAGGAATTGATAAAATTATCGGCATGGCCATACCCGACCACCATCCCATAACTGATCATGCCACCTGCCCCCCAGCCTACCGCGGATGCCAAGGCTACAAGAATCATCTTATCGTACCAATCCCTACGCTGGGA
>DATGQM010000113.1:0-3309 GCA_035304205.1 Arenibacter sp.
TTTGTTATTGCCCACCGCCTAAGCACTATTAGGAAGGCCCATCAGATCCTTGTAATCGAGAACGGTCGTATCGCCGAACAGGGCACCCATGAAGAACTGATCGCCAAGGAAGGACGGTATTATAACCTGTTTACCTATCAGGCCAGGATATAAAAAACCGCAACTGTAAGGGCGAATTGCATTTGCCCCTATATCAACTCTCAGGAGCTAGCTCTACCTCTAGACCCTCCAGACCCACTGTCATCTGTATCTGGCAGCCAAGGCGACTGTTATCCCTGACGTTGAAGGCTTCCGCCAACATGGCATCCTCATCCTCGGACATATCTGGAAGTTGGTGATCCGACTCCACATAACATTGGCAGGAGGCACACATGGCCATACCCCCACAGATCCCGATAGTACCTTCGGGAGCGAGCTCATAGGAACGGACGACCTCCATTAGGTTCATATTCATATCCGTTGGGGCATCTACCTCGTGCACCACCCCTTCCCTATCCTTAATTTTTATCTTTATATCACTCATCCCTGAATGTTCTAATTTTATAATTGCCTATAAATTTAATACTTAGTCCTTGGTAAAACCGATTCCAATGAAGCGACGAACCTAAAAAATACCTTTCACTACCGCTTTTGGAGCTTCTTTTTTACTTCCATCAAAACCCGATACACCCCCGACCGTGGTATATTTCATCACGTATTTCTTATCGGGAAAAATACGCTGGTAGGCACTTTGGCACATTAAGGTAGCCTCGTGAAAACCACAGAGGATCAGTTTTAATTTGCCAGGATAGGTATTTACGTCCCCAATGGCATATATACCCGGAATATTGGTCTGATAGTCGAAGGTATCCACTTTTATGGCATTTTTCTCAATTTCCAGTCCCCAATCCCCAATGGGACCTAATTTTGGGGATAGTCCGAATAGCGGAATAAACTCATCTATTTCTTTGACTATCTCCTCCCCATTTTCGGAGATTTGGATTATGACCGACTCCAGTTTATCGGCTCCCTGCAATCCAATTACTTCTGCAGGGGTAATCAATTGTATCTGTCCAAGGTCTTTCAGGGCCTGCACCTTATCTACGGAATCCAAGGCCCCCCTAAATTCATTTCTCCTATGTACCAAGGTCACCTCCGCAGCAATATCGGCCAAAAAAATGCTCCAGTCCAGGGCAGAATCCCCGCCCCCGGCGATCAGCACCTTCTTGTCCCTATAGATTTCGGGATCCCTGATAAAATAGGAAACTCCCCTGTCCTCAAAGGCATCGATATGGGGTATAAGCGGTTTCCGGGGCTCAAAACTACCGAGTCCCCCGGCAATGGCCACTATAGGTGCGTGATGTTGTGTGCCCTTGTTGGTAGTAACCACAAAGGATCCATCCGCTAACTTTTCAATGGTATTGGCCCGCTCCCCCAAGGTAAAACCCGGTTGAAAGGGCTTTATCTGCTCCATCAGGTTATCTACCAGATCACCTGCCAGGACTTCGGGAAATCCCGGGATATCATAAATGGGCTTCTTTGGGTAAATTTCCGAGCACTGCCCGCCCACTTGTGGCAAGGCGTCTATAAGATGGCACTTTAACTGTAACAATCCGGCCTCAAAAACCGTAAAAAGACCGGTAGGGCCGGCACCGATGATAAGAATATCTGTTTTGATCATGTAAATCTAAACTTAAAATAGCGGCAAAGCTATAAAAGGAGAATACCCCATTATATGATATCGATCAGATTATCAATCGACACTGATAACCTCTTGTATCTGGGGCGCATGTTTTTTAATGGTCATTTCCACACCGCTCTTAAGGGTCATTTGGTTAACGGAACATCCCACACAGGCACCTTCCAATCTAACCTTAACGGAAGTATCGTCAGTGATGGAAATAAGGGATATATCCCCCCCATCACTTTGTAAAAAAGGACGGATTTCCTCCAAGGCCTTTTCTACATTTTTTCTAAGTTCTATAGATGTCATAATCATTTCTTTTTAACAGCCGAGCAACCTGCCATTGTAGTTATTTTAATAGCCTCCGTGGGTGGTAGATCCTCGTTTCTTCCCACTACTTCACGAACCACATTTTTAGTAAGTTCCTCAAATGCCGTTTCAATGGCGGAAGCCGTCTGCAGGGCAGCAGGTCTTCCTATATCCCCTGCCTCCCTCACACTCTGTACCAAGGGTATTTCCCCTAAAAAGGGTACATTTAGATCCTTGGCCAAATATTGGGCACCTTCCTTTCCAAAAATATAGTATTTATTATTGGGCAATTCCCCCGGTGTAAAATAGGCCATATTCTCGACTATTCCCAATACGGGAACGTTAATGGATTCTTGCTGGAACATGGCCACTCCTTTTCGGGCATCGGCCAGTGCAACCTCCTGTGGGGTGCTCACTACCACCGCCCCTGTTACGGGCAAGGCCTGCATAATACTCAAATGGATGTCCCCGGTACCCGGGGGCAGATCGATCAGCATAAAGTCCAACTCCCCCCAATGCGCATCAAATATCATTTGATTAAGGGCCTTGGAAGCCATAGGGCCACGCCATATCACCGCCTGATTGGGCTGGGTAAAAAATCCTATGGATAAAATCTTGACCCCATAATTCTCCACGGGTTTCATTTTGGATTTCCCATTTATATTCACCGATAGGGGTTTTTCCATGGCAACATCGAACATCAGGGGCATGGAGGGGCCATAAATATCGGCATCCAACAAACCTACCTTAAATCCCATTTTTGCCAAGGTAACCGCTAAATTTGCAGTTATGGTAGATTTCCCTACCCCTCCCTTTCCGGAAGCGACGGCAATAATATTTTTGATCCCGGGAATGGGTTTCCCTTTTATTTCATTGACTTTAGGCTTGGTGGGGGCATCTACCTTTACGTTTACGGTAATCTTGGCCTTCTCGTAAACCTCGGCATGAATGATCTTTAAGATCTCCACCTCGGTTTTTTTTCTGGCCTGTAAACTGGGATTGTTAATGGTAATATCAACTACCACCTCGTCCCCAAAGACCATAATATTTTTTAATGCCCCGCTTTCTACCATATTTTGGCCCTCTCCGGGGACCGTAATATTTTCTAGCGCTCTCAGTATATCCTTCTTATCCAATTTCATATGCAGATACTTATTGTTTTTAACGGTCATACCCGCCCGACTACGTCGTTCGGGCGGCTGCAATTCGCATATCTTCATTCCGTTTTAGCGACCAACTTTCGGTCATGCTCATTTCATTCCAACACCTTTATTTTCAGCCTTATTAAAACTAATTCTAAATTACAAAGATAAGGTTTAGGAGCGAGATTATGAAGT
>DATGQM010000114.1:0-7282 GCA_035304205.1 Arenibacter sp.
AAAAAGTTGATATAGGAAATAGATACCGATCAACATTAAACCATGGGTGTAAATATCCCAAGGGGCTTCATTGGTGATGGCGATAATATAAAATGAAGTTAGGAGTATAAGTCCATTTATAAGCGCACCTTTCCTATCCTCCAAGATCTTTAGGGAAAGGAGATAGCCCGTATAGGCCAATATGATGGCCATTAGCATGGTAGGGAAACGCAATGCCCCTACTTGCTGCATTCCAAATACCCATCCGAAAAGGGCGGTGATCCAACTGGGCAGGGGCGGCTTTTCATATCTGGGAAGGTCGTTCATAGTAGTCAACAACCAATTTCCGTTTACGACCATTTCCCTTGCCGTAATGAAGTTTCTGGCTTCCATGATCGTTACGGGGACCACTTCTAAATGGAACAGAAAAACTGCGGCACCTATCAATAAAATTACGGATACGGGATTTTTTTTGATCCAATTCATCGGTTCTCATTTTTAAGGATGATGAGATTTCTGGCATAGACTATCAGTCCCAAAGTATGTCCGGCAAAGAGTACGGGGTCTTTTCTGAACACCGCATAGGTCAGGATCAGGGAGGCACCTGTTAAACTTAGCAGCCAAAAGCCAAGGGGAAGACTGGAGGATTTCTTTTTTTCGGAATACAGCCATTGATATACGAAACGGAAGGTGAAGATTAGTTGTGCCACGCTTCCAAGGACCAGTAACCATAGGGGGATATTCTCATTATTAAAGAAATTATCGATATCGTAGGCATTGTTATTATATCCATAAACAACGATTATACAAGGGAAAATCCATAGAAATACCCTAAATGCCCGATGCAATTTTAGCCAGTCCCCTTGTAACTGTATGTTTCGGATATAAATAAAATAGGTGATGGATTGCCCCAACATAATGGCAAAATCGTCCCGTAGCCAACCATACACGAACAATAAAAAGGAGGCCAAAAGACTTAATTGCCAGAATAGCCTAGGGGTGAGCACCTTTTTATTCCTTTCGGAGAGGATCCATTGGATAAGCATTCTACTGGAAAAGAGCAACTGGGCAATAAAGCCGATCGCATATACCATCCAATCACCCATTTACCCTATTTTTTCTATCTGATAGTTAATATATTTTTTTTTCATCCACAAATAGGCAAAACAATCCATGAGCGGCCCCAATAATCTATTCCATAGTCCATATTTTGCGGTACCGGCCATCCTGGGGAAATGGCGTATGGGTATCTGTACAACGGTTCCGTTCTGTAGGAGGATCATGGCCGGCAGAAACCGATGAAGGCCTTTGAACATGGGGATCCTTTTGGCATAATCCGTTTTTATCACTTTCAAGGGACATCCGGTATCGTCCATGCCATCATGGGTAAAGGTACGCCTTATGCCATTGGCGATCAGGGAGGATGCGTTCTTAACAAAGGAATCTTTCCTATCCGCCCTTACCCCGGTTACCAGGTCATAGGTGCCTATATGGGGCAGGAGCAGGTCAAAGTCTTCGGGAGCGGTCTGTAGATCGGAATCGATATATCCTACCAAGGGGGTATCGGTATGGTCAAAGCCGGCCTTAATAGCAGCGCTCAATCCTTTGTTCTGTCCGAATTTAATAAAATTGAAGGCTTTGTTCTTTTGGCATATGGCTTCGATCAGAGCCTGACTATTGTCTGTTGAGCCATCGTTCACGAATAGTACCTTGGCTTTTCTTGTGCAGACGGACAAATAGTCCCCAAGTTCTTTTTCAACACGTCCCAAATTATCCTCCTCGTTGAAAACGGGTATGATTATAGTGAATTCATAATTCATTTCTTATCGCGATAAGTTCATTTGGGTTGAAAAATAAAAGTTCAAAGATAAAAAACTTTGCTTAGCTAAAGGATATTAATCGAACGCCTTAATTTCATATAGGTCGGTAGGGATTATTGTTCCCTGGAAATGGCCAGCAGTTTTTCCGCGGCCATAAAGGGCGATATTTCTCCTTCGACTACCGATTGAATCATTTCTTCCAAAAGTATTTTCACTTTTTTGTTTTGGTAAAATTGCTGTTTTAATCGGTCCTCGATGCTTTGGATCAACCAGTACTTATTCTGCTCTTTCCTGTTCGTCTCAAAATCTCCGTTACGTTTGTTTTCCGCAACAAAGGTCTTTATAAGCTCCCAGATTTCGGCTATCCCCGTTTTTTCCGTTGCGGAACAGCTAAGTACTTTTGGGGTCCAGCCATTTTTTTTAGGGGGATAGAGGTGTAATGCCCTGGTAAATTCCGCTTGGGCCAAATGGGCCTGTTCTAGGTTCGCCCCGTCCGCTTTATTGATGGCTATGGCATCTGCCATTTCCATTATGCCGCGTTTTATTCCCTGGAGCTCGTCCCCTGCACCTGCCAACTGTAACAATAAAAAAAAATCTACCATCCCGTGTACCGCGGTTTCACTTTGGCCTATGCCTACAGTTTCTATCAAGAGGGTGGTATAGCCTGCCGCTTCACATAAAATAATAGTTTCCCTGGTCTTTCTCGCCACCCCGCCCAAGGAATGGCCGGCAGGGGAGGGGCGGATAAAGGCATTTTTGTCCTTTACCAGTTCCTGCATTCGGGTCTTATCGCCCAAGATGCTCCCTTTGCTTATGGTACTGCTGGGATCTACGGCCAGGACGGCAACTTTTTCCCCCATTTTGGTGAGTGTGGTCCCTAGGGATTCTATAAAAGTACTTTTCCCTACCCCCGGCACCCCGGTAATGCCAATACGAACGCTTTTGCCACTGTAGGGCAAACAATTTTCTATAAGTTCACGGGAAAGCGGGGCATGTCCATCGTGGGTACTCTCGATCAAGGTAATGGCCCTGGATAGGGAGGATATGTTCCCGCTTAAAACACCTTTGGTCAGGTCTGCGGGGGTGGGACCTGTTTTTCTGGAAGATCGGATCCTGGAGATATTATCTTTTTCGGTGTTTTTATCGGTATCCAATTTTATGGGATTATGTTTTGTGCCAATAACCAAGAGGGACATATTCCATCATGTATTCCTAAATTACAAAACCAAATTTAAATTCCGTACTATTATCATAGGTTTCTCCCGGATTTAAAATACTATCGGGAAAGGATGGCCGATTTGGGGCATCGGGATAATTTTGGGTCTCAAAACAGATGCTCGCAAATTCCGGCGGGGTGTATACCACTACGGCAGGCTGATTGGTATGGACTTCCATGGAAATCCCGGATTTTCGGGAAGACAATAAGGTGTTGAACGGCAGGTCGGGATCCAATACAAAGGGAGTATCGAAGCGGGTCTTGCCTATCTTTTTTGGGTGTAGAAAATCGAGATCGGTATTGGCGACCGATAGTATATTTCCCGTGGGTACAAGGTCTTTATCCAGTTCGATATATTCGGGGCAGGGCATTCTCAGGTCATAGTGATCTAATTGCTCCTTCCCGTCCAGATTGAAATAGGAGTGATTGGTCAAATTTACGGGAGTGGCCCTGTCCGTTGTTGCCCGGTGCATAATGTGAAGGGAAGGCCCTATCAATTTATAGGTGAGGGTGACGCTTAGGTTGCCCGGGTATCCCTCCTCCATATCCTTGCTGTAATAAGTAAGGGTAACAAATGGGTCTTTTCCATCTTCTACCTTAGCTATGGTCCATTTTTTTTTGCTAAATCCTTCCCGGCCACCATGTAGATGCACTCCGTTGATGGAATATAGGGGGTAGCTGGTACCATCGATCTTAAAACTGCCGTTCGATATTCTGCCGGCATAACGGCCAATACAGGCGCCAAGGGCCTTATTATCCTTTAAATATTTTTCCGGCTCCTCAAAGCCCACTACTACATTTGTAGCTTTTCCATCCTTGTCCTTTACCAGCAGTTTTTGTATGATGGCGCCGTAATCCAATACCGTGAGGGAAATAAAATCGTTTTTAATCGTAACTTGATTCAAGATATTTTCCTTTAAAGTTTAAGAATCCGTTTAAAATTATTTGGATAATTCTTTTATGTCTTTTTTTGGCTGCAAATTCGTTAAATTTTTAAACGATAGCCCTGCTATCCTTTGAAAATTTGCCTTTTTTCGCTCAAAATAAGCCTATAAAATTTCTTATAAAACAAATTTAAACAGATTCAAATATAAAAATACTCTTTTTTGCAACATATGGGATTTTCCATCGTCCTTTATAAAGTAAATGTGATTTTTAGAAGTTTAAGATTCCATACCATCCTAACCAAGTAACGAAACTGGCCAAATGATTCAAGTAGATATTGTAGAACAATGCAAGGGTAATGACCGCAAAGCGCAATTGGCGTTATATAGGAAGTATAGCCAGGGAATGTATTGCGTGGCCATGCGCTTTTTAAAAAACGGGGACGATGCGGAGGATGTCCTGCAAGAGGCCTTTATAAAAGCCTTTCGAAAGATCGACCAATATAAGGGGGATGTTAGTTTTGGCGCTTGGTTAAAAAGGATCGTGGTGAACCAGAGCCTGGATTTTTTAAAATCGAAGCAATTGAAAATAGTAGAACTGGAGGAAGGTTATATGCAGGTGGATGATGATGGGGACTGGACCGTAGATGATGGGATAACCATAAAGGAGGTCATGTTGGCCATAGAACAATTGCCGGGGAAATACAGGGAGGTGGTACAGTTATTTTTGGTAGAGGGTTATGATCACCATGAGATCTCCGAGATCTTGAATATAAGTTATACCGCATCCCGTACCCGATTATTAAGGGGAAAGGGACAGTTAAAGGAACTATTAAAAATAAAAAGGCATGTCGCAAAATCTTAGGGAAATGTTTAAGGATATCGATTCCAAATTGGAGCATGCTATAAAGGATGGCCATGAGGGGCGTTTTTTGGAGCGATTGGAAAAGGAGTTTCCCCCGGTCAAAAAGTTGGCAATCCCTTGGTTCGGGATTGCCGCATCCGTAGTAATCCTAATGGGCATAGCTTCCTATATATTGGTTTATATGGAACCTGTGGAGCCCATTAAGACAAAGGTGGTGGATAGCAATACCGTAGTTCCCGAGCTAAACAGTATTTCTTTGGGCGACCTTTCGCCCGATCTAAAAAGGGTGGAGAACTATTATATGGTGAATATCAACCTGGAACTTTCCCGTTTGGAAATTTCCGATCGAAATAAGGTTTTGATCGATAGTTTTATGGATCAGTTGGAAGAACTAAATCTGGAATACAAGAGATTGAACAAGGAGTTAAATGAAATCGGCCCCAATGATCAAACCATTTCCGCCCTTATAAAAAATTTACAATTGCGCTTACAGCTATTGCACAAACTGAAGGATAAATTACAGGAATTGAAAACCCAGCTAATAATTTAAGGAGTTAAGAAATTACCGATTTTGATTAACGGGTCGACAGTTAAGGATTTTACTTTCAATTGGTTCATTTATATCCGATAATCAATATGTTGAAATTTTTACAAATCGACTTTTTTTTGAATGAATGCAATAAATAATTTTAAGGAAATACAAATAACATTAAATAAAGAACAGATGGGAAATATAAACTATGGAACGATCGCCTTGTTGGCCCTCTTCATGTTGGCGGGTATCGACAGTGCCAACGCCCAAAAAAAGACGAAGACCTTTCATGAAAATTTTAAGGTGGCCGATAATGCGGTCCTGGACATAAATACCAGTTATGCCGATATCGAATTTGAAACCTGGAACAGGGATCAAGTGGATATTCAGGCCATTATAGAGATCGAAGGTGCCACCGAGGAGCAATTGGAAGCCAGTTTTAACAGCGAGCCCGTTAAAATAAGCGGAAACAGTAAGCTGGTCGAAATAAGTACGGGGCCACGAAACCGCGAAATGTCCGTATTTGATACCGAAGACCTAAGAAATCTAAATATCGATATTTCAGACCTTGTGATACGGAATATGTATAGTGTCAAAATTCCTTCTTTGCCCGAACTTCCCGAGATTCCAAATATGGCGGAAATGCCCCCGATTCCCCCTCTGCCTCCAATGAAAATACAACATTTTGATTATGAGGCGTATAAAAAGGATGGGGAACGGTATCTGGAGAAATGGAAGACGGAGTTCGACAAGGATTTTAACAAGGATTACCAAAAGAAAATGGAGGAATGGGGAAAACACATGGAACAGAAGTACAGGGAAATGGCGGAAAAACACAAGGAAACAGGATTGAAAATTGAAGAAGCTGCGGTAAAACGTCAGGAGGAAGTACAGGAGGCCCAGGACCACATAATGGAAGTACGCGAAGAAGCCCTTGCCAAACGTAAGGAAGCCATAGCGGGAAAAAGGGAAGATCGGCCCAATATCTTTTTCTACTCCGACAAAGGGAATAATAAAAATTATAAGATTAAAAAGACCATTAAAATAAAACTGCCAAAATCCACAAAAATAAAAATGAACGTGAGGCATGGGGAAGTCAAGTTGGCGGAGAACACCCATAATATGAACGCCACCCTCTCCTATGCTACCCTCTTGGCGGCCACAATAGACGGGGACAAGACCTTTATAAATGCTTCGTATTCCCCGGTAAGCGTGCAAAAATGGAATTATGGCCGATTAAGGACCGATTATTCCGATAAAGTAAATATTAATGAGGTAGGGAGCTTAACTTTAAATGCTACTTTTTCGGACGTAACCATAGAAAAGCTATTGCGACAGGCCTTTATTAAAAATGATTTTGGTCCTTTGCACATCAGTACCATCTCCAATAATTTTACCGATCTGGACATTCAGGTTCAAAATGCCGAAC
The DNA here is from genome assembly GCA_035304205.1 of Arenibacter sp. Taxonomy (GTDB): domain Bacteria; phylum Bacteroidota; class Bacteroidia; order Flavobacteriales; family Flavobacteriaceae; genus Arenibacter. The sequence goes on from DATGQM010000114.1 coordinate 6,726, forward strand.
TGTATTGCAAATTGCCCCCTTCGGCCTATAATCTTGTTGTTAATAGTACCGATTCGGATGTTGATTATCCTTCTAACATTACCCTTGACCATACAAAAAATGGCTATACTACCTTGTACAAAGGATATAATTTAAATAACGGAAGTGGGAAGTCCATTGTGATCACCTCAAAATTTTCGGACCTTACACTGCAATAATTTTCTTTTAGAAAAAAGAAAGGGCGGATCTTTATTATAAAGATCCGCCCTTTTTTACTGTTGGATAGGCCTAAACTTTTGGCTCCCATCCTTGTTCATACTTTCTCTTCCAGTGCGACATCGCTTCCCGGTCGTTTTTTATCCTGCCCGATGCGTGCCCCTGCCTGGTCGGTCCGGCTTGATCAACCCCCGGCTATGACCGGTCCATGTAGCATTAATCCCCCCATGCTCAGGGCAACGGTACCTGCCACTGTCTTTTTCATGAAATTTCTTCCGGTATTCATTTATTCTTTTTTGGTTATGTCCTTGATCTTAATATTTTTAAATGACACCCTATCCCCGTGGTCCTGGAGAAGGATA
>DATGQM010000115.1:0-3297 GCA_035304205.1 Arenibacter sp.
GTTCTGGAACCGGGACCCTGTCTTCCCTCAAAATTTCGGTTGGAGGTGCTTACCGCATATTTTCCGGCAGGTATCTTATCATCGTTCATAGCCAGACAGGCAGAACATCCCGGTTCGCGCAGCTCAAATCCTGCTTCGTGCAAAACATCCAATATCCCTTCTTCCTTGATCGCGTCCGCTACCTTATGGGAGCCGGGGACTAGCCATGCCGTAACGTTGTCCGCTTTCCTTTTGCCCTTTACAATAGAGGCGAAGGCCCTAAAATCTTCGATACGACCATTGGTGCAACTTCCTAAAAACACAAAATCTATGGGTTTTCCAATCATATTATCACCCTCACTGAAGGCCATATACTGAAGGGATTTTTTGTAGGTACTGACCCCGCCTTCCATAGATTCGGCATGGGGGATCCCATTGGAAATTCCGATGCCCATTCCTGGATTGGTCCCATAGGTGATCATGGGCTCTATCTCCGAGGCGTTAAAAGTTATCTCTTTGTCGAATTGGGCCCCTTCATCGGTACTTAGGGTTTTCCAATATTCCATCGCCCTGTCCCAAGCGGCACCTTTTGGGGTAAACTCGCGCCCCTTTATATATTCGAACGTTTTTTCGTCCGGAGCTATCATTCCTCCACGGGCACCCATTTCGATACTTAGATTACATACGGTCATCCTGCCTTCCATGCTCATATTGCGAAATACATCGCCGGCATATTCAACAAAGTATCCCGTAGCCCCCGAAGTGGTGAGCCTGGATATGATGTAAAGGGCAACGTCCTTTGGGGTGACCCCGATATTCAAGGTTCCGTTTACGTTGATCCTCATGGATTTGGCCTTGGGCTGCATGATACACTGTGATGCCAATACCATTTCTACCTCCGAAGTACCAATACCAAAGGCAATAGCGCCAAAAGCTCCGTGGGTGGAAGTATGCGAATCCCCGCACACAATGGTCGCCCCCGGTTGGGTAATCCCATATTCCGGGCCTACTACGTGTACAATACCGTTCTTTTTATGTCCAAGGCCCCAATACGAGATACCGTGATTTTTGGAATTTTCTTCCAAGGCCTTTAACTGATTGGCGGAAAGGGGGTCATTGACCGGTAAATGTTGGTTTATGGTCGGGGTGTTATGATCTGCGGTCGCAAATGTTTTTTCAGGGTACATCACCGGGATGTCCCTGCTCTTTAACCCTAGGAAGGCAACGGGACTTGTTACCTCATGGATCATATGTCTGTCTATGAATAGCACGTCCGGACCATTTTTTATGGTATGGACAACATGTGAATCCCAAACTTTATCAAATAATGTTTTCTTCATTTTACTGTTTTAAAACTCCTTAATCTTTTTACTTTTTCGTTAGGGTGATTGCCATTTGTATGCCGGGAAGCATATAGGGCATGCCAAAACTATTATCTAGCTAAATTAAAACGATCTTGCAGATCATTGAAATTAATATATCGATAATTACGATGTTCAACATAAATGTTTCCGTTTGTTTGGAATATAACCCCTTTTCTTCTTTATAGTATTTGGTGCCTAATCTTCTTTCTTTTATATGCTCGCGGTCTAATGGATATCGTTTCTTATCTTAATGTAGGCAAAGAAAAATGCCCGAAATTGATTTCGGGCATTTTACTGTTTGTCTTGGGTCGCTATTTTCAGCCCTCGGTCGAACCTGTTATATCTATTATTTGGCTACCTTATCTACCTTGACCCGCTCTTGGCGATTGGCCAGTTCCCAAGCGGTAAGGAATACCAGTCTTGATCTGTTTTCCAATAGATCGTAATTTATCTTGTCCGGGGTATCGCCCGGTTGATGGTAATCGGCATGGGTCCCGTTAAAATAAAATATGATCGGAATATTGTTTTTGGCAAAGTTGTAATGGTCGCTCCTATAGTAAAAACGGTTGGGGTCGTTTTCCTCATTATAGGTATAGTCCAATTCGATATGCATATATTTATTGTTCACTTCCTCCGAAAGATCATGGAGTTCAGTGCTCAACTTGTCGGACCCAATAAGATATATATAATTTCTATCTCCCTTTCGTTCTGGGTCTATCCTGCCGATCATATCGATGTTCAGGTTCGCAACGGTTTCCGATAAAGGAAATATGGGGTCGTGGTCCGTATAATATTTAGATCCCAATAATCCTTTTTCCTCTGCGGTTACATGTAAAAAAACAATGGATCTCTTTGGGCCGTTGCCCGCATCGGCCGCTGCTTTAAAGGCTTGGGCTATTTCCAACATTCCTACGGTTCCGGAACCATCGTCATCCGCACCATTGAATATTTCACCTTTACTGTTTACCCCTACATGATCCAAATGGGAGGATATAATAATATATTCATTGGGTTTTTCCGAACCTTTTACTATGGCTGCCACATTCTCCGATTGCACTTCCTCATCATCACTTTTTATATCCAGTACAAGATCGACATCCAGGTTTTTTGTTTTGTTCTCCGATTCAATGTTGGGAAGAATCTGTTCGGCAATAGCCGAATCGATAAAAAAGCTAAAGAAATCTTCGGTTTTTTCCGCCGTTAGGCCCACTCGGCCACTATCATTGCCCTGCATAAAAGTGAACCTCTTTTTGAACCTTTCATAGTTGCCCTCGTCAAAATATAGCACGCCTATGGCCCCTTTGGCCTGGGCCAGTTCCATTCGCTTTCCTAGGGATTCGGACATATTGCTCCATACGGATTTTTCGTTGCTCCCCGAAAGGATGTAGGTCCCGTCCTCATTTTTAGGCTCCCCTGCCTTCATCAATACTATTTTTCCCTTTACGTCCGCACCGGTGTAATCAGAATACCCTTCTTCCTCTATTCCATTGTTTACATAAACAATATTGTTATAATTACCTGTTGCGGTAGAAAAGGTGAGCAGGCCCTCGCCATTGGTATATTCCTTACCGTTCAAGCTAATAGATCCCATTGGCAATTTGCTGATGCTCAAAGGAACATCCTGGAAATAGTCCCCGTCCGATTTAGCGGCCGGGATGCCCATTTTAATATATTCGGCCCTTAAATATTCCACGGCCTTCTTTTGCCCCGGCTCCCCGGTATCCCTACCCTCAAATTCGTCTGACGCATAAATGTAAAGATGCTCCTTTAATTCCCCTTCGGTAATGGTTTTGGCATAGGTCATGGGATTCACCTCGACAATTTGTTGCCCTGCTTGCGGGATAACGGATTTCTGGGAAGAGTTGCATGCCATGCTAAGGCCCAGTGCAACGAACAAGATTTTTTTCATATGTGATATTTATTGTTTTTTAACGGGTGTAACTTGCCCGACTAC
>DATGQM010000116.1:0-6431 GCA_035304205.1 Arenibacter sp.
GCCGAGCTGGTTTATAGAACAATTGATCGTGCCAAAAACGAAGCGGTCTATTTTCCAGTAGCTGATGGGCCGCCATGATAAAAGCGGGATTCCATAGCACATCGTGGAAACCTTCCGAAATCCGCCAATGCCCCAGGGAATGGAACAGGACCGAATCGGTATCCTGGGATTCATTGCTATGGAATTCATAGAATAAGTGATGTCGGGGATGCTGGGGATCCATAATCTGGTCGAGTTCCTCCCTTAGAATATCGACCTGCCGTTCCTCCAATAACTTAATGCCCGATAAATACCCGTTTTCATGATAATGGGCAATTTGCTCCTCGGTCAACTTATAGGGTTCCCATTCTTCGGCGGTTTTGGGCAGGTCGAACATGTCGGTGATCAGATGGTGGATATCCGCTAAATCTTTTGCTGGTGGCATACTGTATTGGTTTTATATTTTTATTCTGCTGTGGTTTTATGCTGTAGGCTATATGCTGTAGGCTTTATGCTTTAAGCTATATGCTGTGGGCCATAGGCGATAATAAGCTAAACACCGCGCTGCGCAAAGTCTCCCGACTTTGAGCGCCGGTTTGCTCCTCCGGGCCCGCCCGTACCTGTCGGGCGGGCAAACCACCTCCCTCAAGGGAGGAATTTAAATAGTGCCCTCAACAGACTTTCTAGGACTATCACTTCGACATTCTCAATACTCACATCTCAATACTCAATACTCACTACTCAATACTAACTACTCAATACTATCCACTAAAAGGCACCTCCCCATTATCTATGCGTTCCAAGCTTTTCTTTGCTACTTTTAAGGCCCGAAGGGTATTTTTTTTCTTCAAGGAATGTGATTCCATTCGCTTCAGTACGTTTTTAAGGGTCTGTACCGCCTCCACGATAAAGGGGCCCTTGTTCAGCATAACGCATTCCGCCTGGGCACTGATGGTGGCATCCGAAATTTCCGCCCTGGTGGCTATCCCTTTTTTGGCCAGGGTGTCCAATACCTGGGTGGCCCAGATAACGGGAATTTGTCCCGCTTCACATAGCCACAAAATCTGATTTTGTACTTCGGAAATACGCTCAAAGCCTATTTCCACGGCCAGATCGCCCCTAGCGATCATCACCCCGATATTCGGCCGCTTCATCGCCTCAAAAAGGATCAACGGCAGATTGTCAAAGGCTTCCCTATTTTCGATCTTAAATATTACGCCGGTCTTGCTATCGTTCAATTTATGAAGCTCCCTATATAGCTTTCCGACGTCGGCAGCGTTCCTTACAAAGGAATAGCCCACAATATCGGCATGTTCTATGACAAAGGGGAGAAGTTCCAGGTCCTCTTCGGTAAGGGATGGCAAATTCAGATAGGTATCCGGCAAATTTATTCCCTTTTCGGGCCTTAATTTTTTCTTATGTACCTTTATAATGGACAGTCCGATCTTATCGGGCGCCTTAGAGATTACCTCTCCCTCAAAAGTGCCATCATCAAAGAAAACACGGTGTCCGACCTGAAGATCATCTATCACCTGGGGCAGGGAAACCCCGACAAAGGGTATATTCAGTTGCTTTTCCCCAATTTCGAGATCGGATTTAAAAGAGGGCATATAGGTCAATATCACCTCGTCCCCCTGCGCCAATCTTAAAAACTCCAGCTGTTGGGGCCTTTTATCCGAAGCCTCTTTAATAAAAAGTTCCGTGGTCCTGATCTTCGGGCCGGGCAGGTCCATATAGATCCTTAATGGAAGATCCAACGTCTGGGTCACGTTTTTAAGGTTCTTGACCATATTTTGCCAGAGTTCCACATCCCCATGGCTAAGATTGATCCTAGCGATCCCCATCCCTGCCAGGAACAACCTTTCCAATAACTGTTTATCGGTGGCGGCCTCGTCGGGCATGGTTACCATTATTTCAGTTTCGTGCGCCTTTTTTTTGGAGGTGAACAGGGTGTTGGTATGGTCGACCAATAATTGGTTACTGCCGGAAAATCCGATCGATTCTATACTTAGATCCTTTTGCGATGGCTTATCGTTCAATAACTTTACCAAGTGCAGGGCGCTGGAAACGTTTTCAAAAACATAGCCCGCGGCACTTCCCAAGGAGGAGATTCCCAATTCGGAAAGAATACCCTGAATCCCCCTGATGTCACTACTTCTTAGCAACAGGTAACGGTACAGGTTTTTTGCACTTATATGGTACTGCCCATGTACGGATGCGGAGATACCCTGGGCCACGGGTTCCTGGGCGATCAACAACTGTTGTATTTTTTCGAGTTCTTCCTCTAATCTGTCCTTATCCATTACTACTACTATTTTTATCCAGTGCTAACAAAGTCCTAACTTCATATTACGGATCAATTTAAATGGTAAGATACTACTTTTCATAAAGATTTTAAGATCTGTATATGGTATACTGGCAAATTTATATAATAAAATTTCCCCATAAAAAAAGCCCCGAAAATGTTTTCGAGGCTTTCTGATGGTAATTTATCGATAATTAATTAATGCTGTGCCCACCAAAGCGGGGTCAAAACCTCATCTGGCCCACCTAGGTGCCCTACGGCCTGTTGGTAACCGTCCGGAACGTTATTTTCCAAATTGCTAGGATATTTTAACCGCTGAGGGAAAAAATTCAGGCTGTTTGTCATGTAGTTACTCTGGGTTAGGGCCGGTAGATCGGGCAAATTGTTCTCTACTGCCGGATTTTCAAAAAATGGAAGTCCCAATCTTCTATGATCGTTCCAAGCCTCCAATGGCAACCAAGGGGTATGCGAAATAAATTTCTGCGTAATCACTTTGGTCAATAGGTCATTTTTTACGGATCCCCCCATATAGATTGTATTATTAGGATAGGAAAGCGTTACGGTGCCCGGAGCATTGGTATACCCATCTACGTAATTCATTACCCTTGATGCAGGTGGTTCTACCGTATGGTTCCAGCTTACGGAGGTACCGGCCATATTGTAATCTTGAGAGGACAAATAGTCCCCAAGATATTGGGATACTCCCCAATAGGCGAAATTTTGGGAAATACCTTCTTCATAGGCCGCTTGGCCACCCATTGGCGTATTCCATCCCCTAATTGCCGCTTCAGCAATTAAAAAATGGGATTCCCAGGAAGCAAAGAATATTCTTTGATCGGTACCATTCCTAAATCTGTTGGCCAACCTGGGAACCGTTCCTCCCCAGCCATAAACCTGGTTTCTACTTCCTTTCTCGCCCCAAGAACCAATTGAAGGTGCATTCCATGTAAAGGCCCCTTCTATCTCCTCAACAACGTCCCCTGCATCATTGACCAGATTCCTCTTTGTGATACCGGTAAAGTCCAAATCATAAGAAGGATTTCTATTCATTTCGGGATTGGTAAAATCCCCGGGAATAATAAATGCCTGATATGCCCTTGGATCAATATTCTCATGCAGACCGTCAAACCAATACCCTGCAGAAGGATCATTGGTCAAGGATGTAAAATGATTCTCAAATTTTAATCCCAGATAATCGGCGGGCTTAATATGGGAGCTCATATCGGCCGCCAATTGATCAGCGGAGGCCACTCCTCCCAGACCGATCATCAAATTATTCATGGTGGGCGACAAATACGCATGGTTCCATTCCCTGGTCATCACCCCTGTCAATGCATCCCAACCCCCTTTTTCCTGCACTTCAAAATTATCGGCACTGGTGGTAATAAATACCCCTCCGGAAACAGCATCCTCAAACTCCTGCTGCGCCTTGGAAGCATCCACTTCGGATAAGCGCATGGCTAAACGCATCCGCATCGAATTGGCATATTTTTTCCATTGCACAAAATTATAACTGTACGCCGGATCCAGATTTTTTACATTGTCCGGCACTATAATGTCCGTATCCAATTGGGCCGCCGCATCCTTAAGTTCCTCCAACATATAATAATACACCTCTTGTACACTATTAAAATCCGGATTTACCCCTTCATAACCATGAATAGGCATAGGGCCAAAATTATCGGACATCTCGCTCATTAAATAAGCCCTCCATATCCTAGCGACCTGTTTTAGGTTATTGGTGTATTCCTTGACCGTACCTTCCTCGATCTGCGAATCCGCAACCTGGATCGCCGTATAGGTATGTTTCAACCACCCGGAGACATAATTAAAATAATCCGTAGACCAATCATTATTATAGCTACCAACAGGTAAGGTATTGGTACGATCCTGTCTTCCTGCCGCCTTCCAGTATAATACAAATGCCCTTTCCGCCACATGGGGGTCTTGTTGGGCACCTACAATGGAATTATTAATAAAATACTCTACCTGCACCTGTTCTGAGGTAGCAGCATTTGGATCCTGGTTTATTTCCTCAAAATCCGAACAGGAAATAACTGCAATTACCATGACACATAGTAATCCAAGTTTTAAAATTAAATTTTTCATCTTTATCATTTTATATTTTTAGAAACTAAGTGCTAAATTTAAAAATATCGTCCTGGATGTAGGGGATGTAAGGTTTTCAAACCCGACAGCATTTGTATTGGTCGCAAATACGGATTCCGGATCCACACCGTTCAGGTTACTGTCTATCATCCAGACGTTATTACAGGATATGCCAATTCTGGCACTTTGAATGGCCATTCCGTCCAACCATTGGGAAGGAAGGTTATAATCCAATTGCACATTTCGCAAACGAATGTTGGTGGCATCGTATATATTGGGTTCCGAAATTCCCAAATTTCCCGATCTAGCTCCAATCGTGGTCCAGAATATTTGTGGCGAGACCGGAGTGGTATTTTCAACAAAACCACCACTGCCATCGGATACGACCCCATCAAAAATAATATCGGCCCTTTCCCCGTTAACTACGGTTTCAGCACCCGTTCCTGACCTATTAATGGCCAAATTGGTGCCGGAAAATATTTTACCTCCGAATCTACCATCGACCAAAAAGCTTAGCGCAAAGTTTTTGTACCTGAAATTATTCGTCCAACCTACCAAGGCATCGGGTTGTTGATTACCAAGATTGAATTTTTCAGTGGAAGCCGTGGGAATACCATCCCCATCTACAATGATCCTATTGAAATTAGGACTGGACGCATCCTCGACCCTTGAATATTTCGTTCCGTAGATCTGACCATATAACTCTCCCGACACCGCAAGGATAGAAAGGTTGTCAAAACCTCCCAAGGTATATTGTGTAACCTCATCCGTTAGACGGACTACTGTATTCTCATTCTTGGAATAGTTTACGGTCATATCCCAATTAAGTCCATTTGGATTGTCCAGAATACGGGCATTGACCATTAACTCGATCCCTTCGTTTTGAATATCGCCCGCATTTACCTTAATATCATTATAACCGCTTAAAGGGTTTAATGGTAGATTGATCAACTGACGGGTAGCGTTGGATTTGTAGTAGGATAGATCGAAACTAAGTCGATTCTGAAAGAACCGTGCCTCTAACCCTAGTTCGTTCGATTTGATCAGCTCGCTACGTACATCCGGATTGTACAAGGTTCCATTGGCACCGGCCGTTGTGTTACCGTTTGGATCTTTCCCTATGCTGTAAAAATTGTACAACTGATAAGGGCTAAGGTCATTACCTACCTGGGCGTGGGAAGCCCTTAGCTTTAAATAGGTAAACCAATCCGGGATAGACCCACCGTTATTTTGGATCATATCGGTGATTACCAATGAAGTACTGATAGAAGGGTAGAAGAAAGACCTGTTTTCCTTGCTCAAGGTAGAAGACCAATCATTACGGCCTGTTACATCGACAAAGAAGAAACCGTCATAGTTTAGCTGAACCGTACCGTACAAGGAGTTTATCCTCTTTTCGTTAAATCCTTGGCTAACGGTCGGATTATCCTTGCCATTATTTAATGAAAACAGATTTGGCACTTCCAATTCACCGGCATTAGCGCTCAAACTACTGTTTTTCTGGGCCATTAAATTCCCTCCAACGGTAATCGCTCCGCCAAATTTCCCAAAAAGGTTGTCTTTGGCAGCAGTCAACAAGGCACTATAATTACTTTCCACAAAGGTTTCCTTACCCATGGAAAACCGGCCAGTTGTACCAAGCGGACTCCCGGAATAAAGTTTGGCTTCCGTATTGGTGGTGTACAGATCCGCACCGGCCCTGACCTCGGCGGATAACCAATCCGTAATCTGGTTCTTGAGCGCTCCACTCATTAAAAATCGGTCCCTAGAATCCATATTAAGGTTGTTTTTTGCAGACCAATAAGGGTTAACGGTATTGCTCCCGGGTTGATACCAGATCATATTACCAAATTCATCGGCATTATTTCTGAACTGGGTAACATCCAAAGATCTTGGCAATAGATACATGGTATTCAATACATTGGAAGTATTTACCCCGCTCAATGGCCTATTCTCCGCCGTAATTTTCATGTACTGGACTTTTACATCCGTCTGCCAATTATCATTTTGACCAAAATTGGAAACGGCCCTGGTCAAA
>DATGQM010000117.1:0-2477 GCA_035304205.1 Arenibacter sp.
CATCTATAAAATAAACTTTTTTAACATCCTACAAAAAAGACAACTACATTTATTAATCTACAGTGCTTTGAACCCTAAGCTTTGAACCTTGAACGGGCGATTGCCATATACACCCTCCGGTTTGCACTTGCAGGCAAACTATCTCCCTAAAAGGGAGAAATTTAAATGGTGCTTGGATTAGACTATGAAACTTCATCACCGCTCTTGCAGAGGAGCTTGAATCCTGCACTGATCAAACTAGAGCAGTTGATTCTAAATTGTTGCACCAACATATTACTACATTGTTACATTAACACATTGTTACATTATCAAATTTTCAAATTGACAAATTTCCAAATTAATTTGCATTATTTTTGATAAAAACAAAACCAATGTCCATCCTCGTAAAAAACATCAGTAAAAACTTTGGCGATCAGAAAGCTTTGAACGATGTTTCGTTTTCCATTAAAAAAGGAGAAATCGTAGGGTTCCTGGGTCCCAACGGGGCAGGTAAATCTACCATGATGAAAATCCTGACCACGTATTACAATTTGGACAGTGGAAGTGCGGAAGTAAATTCCTTCGATGTGGCGAAGGAAGCCCAGAATGTCCAAAAAAGTATAGGCTACCTCCCCGAACACAATCCCCTATACCTGGATATGTACGTAAGGGAGTATCTGGAATTTAATGCCGAGGTATACGAAGTGGGAAAAGAACGTATCCAAAACGTGATAGAACGGACGGGGCTAACACCGGAAGCGCATAAGAAAATCGGACACCTTTCCAAAGGTTATCGGCAGCGGGTGGGCTTGGCCGCAGCACTGCTGCACGATCCGGAGGTGTTGATCTTGGACGAGCCTACGACCGGATTAGATCCCAATCAATTACTGGAAATTCGCAACCTGATACGGGAAATCGGCAAAGAAAAAACAATTTTGCTCTCTACCCATATCATGAAGGAAGTGGAAGCGGTATGCGATCGGGTCCTCATCATCAATAAGGGCCAACTGGTGGCGGACAAGAAACTTTCCGACCTACAGGAGGAGGAAGAACAGGTATTATTGGTAGAATTTGATTTTAGGGTAGAGGAAGCCTTCCTTACAAACCTGCCCCATGCCGTTAAAGCAAAGAATATGGGGGGATTTGTTTATGAAATTACCTTCGATACCCAAAGGGATATGCGCCCTGCGGTGTTCGACTTCGCCCATGACAATCAATTAAAGACCTTGCAGCTCAGCAGAAAAAGCAGAAACCTGGAAAGCTTATTTGCAGAACTCACCCGGTAGTATGGACGAATTGCATTCGCCCCCATATTTTTCTATTGGGACGGATTATTATTCGTCCCTACAATTAACGGATCAAAAAATTTGGGGTTGGAAACTACCTTCACAATAGAAGTACCGATAAGGACGGACACCACATAAATTTCCCCCTCCTTTTCTATCTTCACGACTTCGCCCGAAAACTTGGATTTTTCTCCCATCCCTTCCGAAGCGAAAAAATCCGCCGCGTTCCCTTCCCCGATTACCCGGCCGTTTTCAAGTTCATAGATGCGATCGGACAATTTTACGATTTCACCGATATTATGGCTTACCAAAATGGTAGTAAGATCATAGGTGGCATGGACCTTTAAAAGATGTTCTTGAAGTTTTATCCTCATTTTATGATCTAGGGCCGACAAGGGCTCGTCCAAGATCAGGATTTCCGGTCTCTGCACCAATGCCCTTGCGAGCGCCACCCTTTGTTTTTCTCCCCCCGACAAGGTATCCGGCATTCTTTTTAACAGATCTCCCAGTTCCATCAAATCCGTCAACTCCCCTATTATCGATTCCTTCTGTCCTTTTCGAAGGGCAAACGCTAAATTTTGACGTACCGTCATATTGGGAAAGAGGGCATAATCCTGAAACACATAGCCCACCTTACGCTGTTGTGGGGATAGGTTTATTTTTTTGTCCGCATCGAACCACGGAATCCCATTTACCAAAATACGGCCGGTATCCGGGACCAGCAATCCGCTCAACAACCTCAAAGTACTGGTCTTGCCCGCTCCCGATACTCCGTACAAGGTAATAAAATGGCCTTTTTGGATCTTCAGCTCCAAATGCAGGTGCATTTTTTCCCTATGGGATCCCAATACTTTAGAGACGTTTATTTCGATCATCGGTAAATCGTTTTAGATATCCCCCATTGGTAAGATATACCAGGAGAAGGATGATAAAAGTGATCAGGAACAAGATCAGGGAATAAGTGTTGGCCGCTGCGTAATTCAAGGCTTCCACCTCATCGTATATTGCGATCGAGGCTACCTTGGTTCTCCCCGGCATATTGCCCCCGATCATCAACACTACCCCAAATTCGCCTACGGTATGGGCAAAACTCAATACCACCCCCGTTAATAGGGAAGGTTTGATATTGGGCAATAATACCTTAAAAAGTGTGGTCCGCTTGGGTTTTCCCATGGTATAGGCCGCTTCCCTTAGGGTTACCGGCAAGGAAGA
>DATGQM010000118.1:0-10661 GCA_035304205.1 Arenibacter sp.
ACTATAAACGTAAAACAGCCCTCAAAGGTGATCGGGGACAAGGAAACAAGTCTCAATCTCCGCTATAAAACAGGGCGGAGCCTCACCTATGAGGAAAAGGATGTATTGGAGGCCACGGATCCCAAAAAAATATTTTTGCCCTGCATCAATGTCAGCAGTTCCTTTATCTTTGCAAAAAATGACCTGTTCTTTGCCTATCCCAATAATTTCAACCATTATGTGGGCTATTATCGGAATACCTACCAACATGGAGGGGTTTCCTTGGAGGAAATGATCATTCCTTTTGTGGTCTTGGAACCCAGGTAGATGTATAGATGTGAGTATTGAGATGTGAGTATTGAGACATAACAATTGTTTAATGTAGCAATTGACCTATGTGTCAACTGGTTGATTTGAGCACAATTTAAGCTCCTCCCTTTAGAAAAGGGAGGTGGTTTGCCCGGAGGAGCAAACCGGAGGGATTGATGATGTTGGCACAAAGTATTGAATAATGAGATATGAATATTGAGATGAACACCATATATACCCAAGTGCAGATAAGGGAAGTGGCCCAAAAAATAATAAGGGGGGCCAACTCCAAAGTACTATGTTTCCATGGGGAAATGGGTGCGGGGAAGACTACCCTAATAAAGGCCATGGTACGGGAATTGGGAGGTGCGGATATCGGCAGCAGTCCTACCTTCGGTATCGTAAACGAATATCAGCTACCCACCGGGGAACTTTTAGGGTATCATTTTGATTTTTATCGATTGGAAAATGAAACCGAGGCCTTAGATCTGGGCCTGGACGATTATCTGTATTCCAATGCCTGGATTTTTATGGAATGGCCAGAAAAAATCCCTTCCCTCCTCCCTGATGATGCCGCTCATATATATATTAATATAATAGATCACAAAACGCGTAGTTTGACAGTAGGCAATAGCCACTAGTTCTGCGTTAAGCGATATGCTATATGCGATATGCGATATGCTATATGCTATATGCACTTTGAACTTCCTGATAAAACTTCTGGTATTTACCCCTTCCGTCCAGCCCCTCTGGTCGGGGGACCGTCCACTGCAACTCTCAATACTCAATACTCAATACTCAATACTCAATACTCAATACTAACCACTCAATACTCAATACTCAATACTAACCACTCAATACCCAATACTAACCCCTCAATACTCGCCATAATACAGGCTGTTTTCGATGAACGGTATGATTTTTCTGTTATAATGTATCATTTTATCGATATAATGCATACTACTTGGTCTTTTTTTTCTACATTTGTACCTTAATTGACCAATACTAACTTTAAAATCCTTATCCATGAAAATCAAGAACATTTTCTTTGCCTTTGCCTTTGTGGCTTGTGCGTCACTGTTTGCAACTTCCTGTACACCAAATAACACCGCCGATGAAGATGCTTTGTACGAGCAGGGAATCGATAGATTAAAAGTCAAAAAACTTCCCAAGAACGGTATCGACAGATTAAAGGTGAAGAAACTCCCCAAGAACGGATAATTTTTTTCTTTTATTGTGATATACGGGCTTCTACATACTAGAAGCCCTTTTTTTTTGTTATATAATCAATAATATATGTAATTACTAAAAATATTCATGTTAAATCTGTTTAACAATCTCGACAGAACCTCCAAAAATAAAAAGTCGAGAAGTATTTTTATCGGGAGTGTTGTGGCTATTGTTATAGCCTTGACCCCTTATATTTTCTATACCTATAAGTTTTTGCCCTCTGGAAGTGAATTGGATCTATATTTTTTTGTTTATGAGAGTAAGTATCAAGAAAGTATATCCTTGGTCACCTGGTTTTTTATGGCCAAATTTGTACCCTTATTACTGCTCATCCTATGGTTTTTTACCTGTAAACATTGGTGGTACCATGTTATTTTGATTCCTATCGCCATGTTCACCTTCCAGATGGTTTCCTTAATTTATGAGGATCGGTTTATAGATGAGATCGAACTGTACTGGTTATTGCCCATTATGACCGTTATCATTCCCTTTGTTTATTTTATCCGTATCAAATTGTTCGATAAACATGTATTGGGAATAGACCTGGAGGCCATGGATAAAGAATTGAAGTCGTACCGGGAAAAGGAACTTACGGAAAAAGGGCACTTGCAAAAAGAAGACCTGCCCAAAGAAAAAATATCGTAATTTTGAATTTGTGAATTCCCTATAATTTGGGACATGCAAAGACAGCATACGACCTATGGATCAACATTCCTCGCCATTTAGCAAGCAGCAACTGCTGCCCCAAGAAGAAACTTTGGAAATCTTTAGACAAAAAGGGGAGCTATTTATTGGTATTCCCAAGGAAAACCAATATCAGGAAAAACGAATTTGTCTTACCCCCGATGCCGTCAACGCCATTACGGCCAACGGCCATAGGATCCTAATAGAATCCGGTGCGGGAGAGGCCGCCAACTATACCGACCTCGAATATACCAATGCCGGGGCGGAGATTACAAGGGATACCCCAAAAGTCTTTGGGTGCCCGATCCTATTAAAGGTAGAGCCCCCTACCCTACAGGAAATAAAAATGATCAATCCCCAGGCTACCATTATATCGGCCCTACAGCTCAAGACCCAGAATAAAAAATATTTTGAGGAACTCGCTAGAAAAAGGATTACGGCCATTGCCTTTGAATATATAAGGGATGATGAGGGCAAATATCCGGCGGTAAGATCTTTGAGCGAAATTGCGGGAATCTCAGCGGTCTTGATCGCCTCCGAAATTATGGCGGCCACCAATAAGGGGAATGGTCTTATGTTCGGGAATATTAGCGGCGTACCTCCCGTAGAGGTGGTAATCATAGGTGCGGGTACCGTAGGTGAATTTGCGGCAAGATCGGCCCTGGGCCTAGGTGCCAATATAAAAATATTCGACAATTCCATCAGTAAATTACGGACCATACAGACCAATTTAAGGCAAACGGTCTATACCTCTACCATACAGCCTAAAAATTTAGTAAAGGCCTTAAAGCGATGTGATGTCGCCATAGGGGCCACGAGGGGCAAGAACCGCTCACCGGTAGTTGTCACGAACACTATGGTGGAACAGATGAAAAAGGGCGCTGTTATCATAGATGTGAGCATAGACATGGGCGGCTGTTTTGAAACGAGCGAAATTACCACCCACGATAAGCCCATAATCATAAAAAATGGCGTACTCCATTATGGTGTTCCCAATATCCCGTCCAGATATCCAAAAACGGCTTCCATTACCATTAGCAACATCTTTACCCCATACCTGTTAAAGATCGGGGAGGACGGTGGCTTTGAAAATGCCCTGCGGTTCGACAAGGGTCTTCGGAACGGACTCTATCTTTACCATGGGATCCTGACCAATAAATCGGTGGGGGAATGGTTCGATCTTTCGTACAGTGATATTAATTTTCTTATTTTTTAAATATGGCATTTTTAAAGCGATTGGGGTTCTATTTAGTGGGACTAGCTATCGGGATTATTTTTTTAAGCGTTTTTTTAAAGAAAAAAACAGAGGCCACCGGCACGGAATTTTGTTATTTTCCTAATTGTAGGACATTAAAGGATATACGATCCAAGGAAATATCCTATTCCGATGCCATAAACCTACTTATAGCCGAAAAAAAACTGGATAGCACGGATATTGCCAACTTCCTGAACGATGGGGATGTGGATTTTGGAAAAAGCGATACCAAATCCGTTCCCTGTAAAACTTATTTTATTGAAGCTCCGGTAAGGGACAGGAATGCCACTCTAAAAGTAACCAACTGCACCGATACCTCTGTTTTGGAGGATGTTGTTTTTTAAGGGCCTCCCTCCAACCCAATCCAAAGGAGGGGGAGCAGGTCCAATATTAATTTTTCTGATTACGAAAGACAGGTGAAGCCGTAGGTACAATCATGCATCTCAATACTCACACCTCAATACCAACATCTCAATACTCACATCTCAATACTCAATACTCAGTACTAAATCCTCCTTCTCTTTCTTTCCTTTTTGAGCAAAGTAAGCTCCCTATTGGTCTGCCCGGCTACCGAGGTGTTTTCCTCAGCTCTTCTAATAAGATAGGGCATAACATCCCTAACGGGGCCAAAAGGCAGATATTTTGCCACATTGTATCCTTTCTTTGCCAAATTAAAGGATATATGGTCGCTCATACCGTATAATTGTCCAAACCAGATACTAGGATCGTTGATCGCTATGCCCATGGTTTCCATTTGTTCCATAAGCTTGTAGGAGCTATGCTCATTATGGGTCCCGGCAAAAAGGGAAATTGTGTCCAGATTCTCCAAAATATAGGTCACAATAGCATCAAAGTTAGTATCGGTAGCTTGTTTGGACGGACATATGGGGGTCGGGTATCCCTTTTCCAACGCCCGCTCGTTCTCCTTTTCCATATAAGCCCCCCGAACCACCTTGAAACCGATAAAATATCCGTTTTCCATAGCGTCCGAATGGACTTCCTTTAAGTAATCCGAACGATCCCATCTGTAGGCCTGCAAGGTATTGAAAACAATGACTTTCTCCTTATTGTACTTTTTCATCATGGTTTCCGCCAACCCGTCCGCCGCTCCCTGTATCCAGCTTTCCTCGCTATCGATCAATAGGGATATCCCCAGATCATGGGCTTTTTTGCACACCCTATCATACCTATTTACCACACGCTGCCATTCTTCCTGCTCCGGCACCGTTAAGCTCGTTCCTTCCGTAATCTTTTGATATAGGGCAAAACGCCCAAATCCGGTAGGCTTAAAGACGGCAAAGGGAATAGCCTCCTTTTCCTTAACGAAATCCAGGGTCTTAAGGGTCTTTTCAAAACAGCTATCCAACTGGTTTTCTACTTCCTGTCCCTCTACGGAATAATCCAAAATGGTGCTAACGCCCTTTTGGTACATCCTATCCGCGACAATTAGACAATCTTCCTCGTCCACACCTCCACAAAAATGATCAAAGACAGTTGCCCGGATAAGGCCCTCTACCGGGAGATGGGCCTTTATGGCAAAGTTGGTGACAGCGGTACCTATCCTGACCAAGGGTTCGTTGGCTATCAATTTGAACAGAAAATAGGCCCTTTCCAATTCCGAGTCCGTTTTTAAAGCGAAAGCAGTTGCCGTATCCTCAAAAATTTCCTCCATTTTTACAAATTCATTAAGGAACCAAATATAAGTACTGATTTTGTATTCGTATCAATTAAAATAGTCTTTATTTTGTCTAAAAGTTGCGTTATAATGAATTCGATCATCACCCCTGCCTATGCGGTACATTTTAATGATAGGGCCTATAATGAATTAAATGAACACCTTGAGAGATCCAACTATTCCAAGGTATTTATCCTGGTAGACGAAAGCACCCATAATCATTGCCTTCCCCATTTTATGGGAAGGATATACGGGGATTATGATTTTGAGATCATCGAGATCGAGGAGGGCGAAATCAATAAAAATATAGCGACCTGTACCCAAGTATGGGAGGTGTTGTCCGAATTGGATGCCGACCGAAAAAGCACCATGATCAATTTGGGCGGTGGGGTAGTTACCGATCTGGGGGGCTTTGTGGCGTCCTGCTTTAAAAGGGGTATCCATTTCATCAATGTCCCCACTACCCTACTATCCATGGTGGACGCTTCCGTTGGAGGTAAAACGGGGGTAGACCTGGGATCCCTAAAAAATCAGGTCGGGGTGATCAACCAACCCGAAATGGTACTGGTAGATCCCGAATATTTACGGACCTTGGACGAAAGACAGTTGCAAAGCGGTTTTGCCGAAATGCTGAAGCATGGATTAATAAGTGATGCGGCCTATTGGAACACCTTAAAGGAAGTTAACGATTTTATCGATCTGGACGCCCTTATATACACTTCGGTCTCCATCAAAAACGAGGTGGTCACCCAAGATCCCACAGAACAAAATCTAAGAAAGACCTTAAATTTTGGTCACACCTTGGGACATGCGGTAGAATCCTATTTTTTGGAAAGCGAACATCATGAACTTTTGCTCCACGGGGAAGCCATTGCCATAGGTATGATCCTTGAAGCCTATATTTCCCATAAACTTACCGGCCTCTCCCTTGGGGAACTGGACGATATAAAGACCACTTTCCTAAAACGGTATAAAAAAGTGAATTTCTCGGAAAAGGATATAGATTCCATTCTTTCCTTATTGAAATTTGACAAGAAAAACTCACACGGGAATGTTAATTTCGTGTTGTTGAGGGCGATCGGGGAAACGGCGATCGACATTAAAGTTTCCACAGAACTCTTGTGGGAATCCTTTACATACTATTCTGAATCCTAGTTACATATACTAAAATAGGTCGTTTACAACTCTTTATAAGTTCGGTCATAAAATTTATATAGCTTGGGCAGTATAAATAACCTGTCCCCGTTTTGGGACGAAATGACCAAACTATGTTACGTAAACTTATAGATTACAAAAAGTTGGACCATAAGGTGGCCTCCCTACTAATCGAGACCTATCCGGATGGCTATGGTGACGAGGATATCATTATGTTCAAGAACCTTAGTGGCGAGATCGTCGAAGCGGTAGAGATAAAGACCAAGGATACCATTTACTTGGTGAAAATCAGCAAATGCCTGGCCGATTTCATTTCAAATTTTGAAGATAATTTGGAGAAGGAACTAGAAAAGGAATTTGCGCCGGATGATTTCGACTTTCCTGACGAAGAATTGGAAATGGACTTGAACCCAGAGGAGGAGGAAGCCCGGTACGAATGATTTTTTCTTCCATCCCGTAAAATAAAAAAATCCCATCCAACGATATTGGACGGGATCTAAAGATTATTTGTACCAAATATTACAGTTCGTTGAAAATAGTATGCATCAGACGTTTCTTATCGTTTATGCTTTCCTCTAGGGAAATCATCGTTTCAGTCCTACTGATCCCGTCGATATCATCTATCCTAAAGATAATATTTTTTGCATGGTTGGTATCCTTTGCCCGGATCTTACAAAAAATATTGAACTTTCCGGTCGTGATATGGGCCACGGTAACATTGGGAATCAAGTTCAGCCGTTCCAAAACGAATTTGGTCTGATGGGTCTTTTCTAAAAAAATACCTACATAGGCAATAAACGAATAACCCAATTGCACATAATCCAAGGTAAGGGAAGATCCCCTGATGATCCCGGCCTCCTCCATCTTTTTTACGCGTACATGGACCGTTCCCGCTGAAATCAATAATTTTTTGGCGATATCCGTAAATGGAGTCCTGGTATTATCGATTAACATGTCCAATATTTGGTGATCTATTTCATCCAATTTTACTTTACCCATCAGAATTAAATTTAAATACAAAAATAATAAAATATCAAATTAAACTTAAAGAAAGCATCTATATTTTAAGAAAAATGTAACAATTTTACATTTTAAAAAATAGATTCCGATTTATTTTAGCACATTTAACAAATTTGCATCATTTTTTATAATTTCTAGATCGTTAACTTCTAGACAATTATAGGTTTTATGGGCAAACATATGATCTAAATTCCCCACCTGCTCCAGTTTACCCACAAAATCGATCTTATCGTCCGTCAAAGTCTCCACAAAGAGAATGCCCGCACTATCCCCTACCGCCCGACCTGGATCCAATTGATGGATGTTCCTTATTAGTACGTCATAAAACAGTTTATTGTTTTCCGGAATATCAAAATACCGCTCTTCGGCATAGGCGTTCAGTTTTTTTTCGGCAATTAGGGATATGCCCTTTAAGAGGGCCACAAAAATATAAAACCGGGTCTGCTCCCGTTCATAATCGTCCTGAAAATGCCCGGCCTCGAACAGGACCGTTGGCGTATTGAGCATCTGAAAAGTATCCCCAATACAATTACTGTTGAAACTATCGTCATATCGCCCTATTTGACCCGGGATATATTTTTGTAATTCCCTGTTCATTGCAACGATCAACTGCATACTTAGGGCCCTTGTTCCGGAAATACTCCTTTCCCGATCGTGGGCCGGGGCCAAAAATGAGACCGTAGCAGGTTTGGGGGTATTCCCCACATTGAAAATCGTCCGCTGATCGTGCAGATTAAAGCAATAATCCGGTTTAAAATCATGGTAAAGCTCTCGGAGCACCACACTTTCGGGCTGGGTCCTTTCCTGGGCATCCCTGTTTAAGTCGATCCCATTGGCATTTACCCGGGTATAGGCAATGGCGCCGTCCGGGTTTAGCATGGGAATAATGGCAATAGTGCAATTTCTAAGGATAGATCGGGCCAGATCCGATCCCGTTCTAAAAAAATTGAGTAGATCCAAAACCGATTTCGTGGTCGTAGATTCGTTCCCGTGCATTTGGGACCACATCATAATTCGGATAGGTCCGGCACCTAAAGTAATGGATCTTATAGATCGCCCCTGAACGGATCTGCCCACCTTGCGGACATCAAATTCACTGGCCATACTATCTAGGTACGGATTTATATCCATAGGGGTTATGTACCTCCCGGTTATAGTCTTCTCCTTAATATATTCATAATCCGATTCTAACATTGTCCAACGTTCACAAATTAAGGCGCAAAGGTAAGTTCAATTTAAATTACATTTGTAAACACATTTATTCACAAATGTAAACTATAGATGTTGGTATTCCCTACCCGCTTAAAAATCGGGAGCCACTTATTCATGGATTATATGTTAAATTTATAATAGCAGTGTAATATACCGTAAATCAATATATTATAACTAATTATATAATCTTTTACTTTAAACATTTTATAGATAAAATGGATATTTTATTTGATGACGAACATGGAATATATTACTTTTGTAACAAATAAATTACAATGATAAACAGTTCCGAGTTTAGCGATAGGATAGATCGGATGCTCAAGTTTTACGACCTGACCGCTTCGGCATTTGCCGATAAGATCGGGGTTCAACGATCTAGCATCTCCCACCTTCTGGCCGGCCGGAACAAGCCGAGCCTGGAATTTGTAATGAGGGTGGTCCAGACTTTCCCCGAAGTAGATCTCCACTGGTTAATAAATGGCAAGGGCGGCTTTCCCGCTAAAATGAAGCTAGCTGTATCTATTCCCCAAGAGGCACAAAGCCAGCCCATGGACACCGGGAAAGTGTCGGTCGCAAATCCCGGAACGATCGAAAAGATCATTATTTTTTACTCCGATGGTAGTTTTAAGGCCTATTCCGAAAAGTGAAATGGAATTATCGGAATTTGGGAGGAATTGAGCCTTAAATTTCTTTATTTTGCGGCATGACTAAAAAATTGACTCTCGGTGTAGCTGTACTTATGTTGGCGGTAAGCTCCTGCTACGAACCTGAACGAAATTGTACCGATTTCAAAAACGGCAAATTCTCCTTTACGGCCAAAATCGATGATACGGAGCATACCACCATCTTCGTTAGGAAGGATTCTATTGAGATCGATCATTTTGATGGCAAGATAGACACCTCCTCCGTGAGATGGATAAACGACTGCGAGTATATCGTTAAAAAGTTGCACCCTAAAAATATGGCGGAAGAAAAATCCATCCACATGAAGATATTGTCCACCACCACCGATTCGTATACCTTTGAATACCGGGTGGTCGGAAGCAGTAACAGGTCTACCGGAACGGCCATAAGGGTGGAATAAGGAAATCCAACCCTATGGGTGCCATAATTAAGAACGCTTTAAGTCCCCCGACCTAGTTTATTAATTGGGCCGAACGAATACCACTTCGGGATTCTCCTCTTTCTGTTGCTTAAATAAGCGCTGTTGCTGCTTTACGGTTAATGTACTGCCATCCGGACTCCAGCCGGGGGGGCCAAATATATACATCAGCGCATGGGATAATTTTTTCGACTTTTTAACGTCGTTATAGATATCCTTGAATTCATGGGTAAGGATAATGATCGGATTATTGGAATTTGGGGCATGGGTAACGCCGTATTTCACATCGATATTCTCATCAAGCTCTTTCCAGGTGCCAAATACTTTATCGAAAATATTCAAAAATCCGCCATGGTTCTTATCCAAATATTCCACGTTCTGGGCATGGTGCACCTGGTGCATGGTATGGGTATTTAAGAATTTTTCCAGAAACCCCAGTTTAGGTACGTATACCGTATGGAGCTGAAATTGCCATAAGGCCTCTATCCCCAAACAGACCACGACCATTTCCGGAGGAAAACCGATAGCCGGCAGCCACATATAGAACAACGGTTTATAAAGGATGGTAAACCAACCGTTGCGGACCGCTGTCCCGAGATTAAAATTATCGGAGGAATGGTGCACGATATGTGCGGCCCATAATATACGGATCTCATGGTTCGCCCTATGGAACCAATAATAGGTAAAATCATCGGCCAGTTGGCAGATTATCCAAACATACCAAGCATATCCAAAGGAGGCATAACCCAAAATATTGGTCCTTGTCCCATCAACGAGCGGATTGAACAGCTCATATGTAAATTCGAAAATTACGATGGCCGAAATTACCTTGATCAAAGGCGCAATAATTGCCGACCCTATCCCCATAAAGCCACTGGCGGCAAAGTCTTTCCATTCGTAAAGCTCGTCATCTCCATGCGTCTTACTATAGGTCAGTTCCAATAAAATAAAGGCAATAAAGCACGGAACTCCATATACTAGGGGGTTAGTGAAATCCATAAATAATTCAGTTTACGCCAAATATATGATAATAATGAATA
>DATGQM010000119.1:0-9871 GCA_035304205.1 Arenibacter sp.
GCTGTATTTGTCCCAGGATTCGTAAAGTGCTTTGGTCCGCTGTCTTTCCAAAGTAGCGGGCAACATTTCCGTCACCATAATATCGGGGAGTAGATCATTGTTTAGATCGGCGGCATCGGCCCCCATAGACCCCATGGAAAAGGAGGAGATATATTGCTCTGCCACTTCCGTGTATCCCCCGTTTTGGTTGTTGATATAGAGGTAATCCCGTTCAAAAAAATCATTGGAAATAAATAGGTCTGGCCAAGCGTCCCCATTAAAATCGCCCAGTGTAATTCCTAGGCCAAAACCGATGGCACTGGTGTATATTCCTGCTTCTGCAGAGATATCGATAAATTTTCCATTATCGTTCCGTAAAAGTTTATTTCCGCTATCGCTCGGTATACTGCGTTGGTCCTTGATCAGGTCGTAGGCACCTACAGATCTGATCGAATTGTTTAATATATAGCAGTCCAGATCCCCGTCCCTATCAAAATCAAAAAATGCGGCTTGTATGGAGAGGCCCTCTATGTCCAGGCCATATGCTGCCGATTGTTCGCTAAAGGTAAGGTCCCCATTATTTATAAAGAGTTCGTTATGCCTGTTTTCGCCCCCAGGTTTTCCGGACTTACATACATATAGATCTAAAAGGCCATCATTGTTAATATCTACCAAAGTAGCTCCCGTGGACCATACATTTTTGCATGCTACCCCGGCTTTTTCGGTGATGTCCTCGTACTTCCAGTTCCCCTTGTTCAGGTAAAGCTTATTATCTACCATATTGCCGGTAAAATAGATATCCGGTAATCCGTCGTTATTAATATCCCCAATAGCCACGCCACCACCATTGTAAAAGTTGCGATAGGTATAAGGGTTAAAGTCCTCGGTATAGGATAAATCGTTTTGGAAGTCGATTCCGATATTGGTTTTTAGATCAAAAATTTCCGCATCTTTTTCGATAGGGTTTTTGTTTTCCCGGTTACATGCAAGGATAAATAGAAGACATAGGGCAAATACGGGATATGATTTCATGCAGGAGATCAAAATTAAAAGAGGGCTATCCACTATCGAAGATACCCCTCTTCTTAAAATTAAAAAAGAGAACTCGCGGGACTAGTATCCCGGGTTCTGGGTCAAGGTGCCATTACTGGCATCAATTTGTGGCTGTGGTATGGGGAATAGGGCTTTATGGGCGTCACTATTTGTTTTTTCCCACCATGCATCATCAAATTTTCCAAAGCGGATCAGATCCTGTCTTCTGGTCACTTCCATAAACATTTCTCGCCCGCGCTCGGCCAAAAAACTGTCTGCGTTCAGACCGGGAATTGGGCCAAGTCCGGCTCTGGTCCTAATTGTATTTACATCCGCTTCCGCCAAGGACCAATTATTCACCGCTCTTGCCCTTCCTTCGGCACGGATCAGATATAGTTCCCCTAAACGGACTATGGGCATATCATTGTCCTGGTTGTCCCGGCCAAATAATCTAAAGCTAAACTTTCCTAATCTTGCGCCTCCCTTACGGGACGCATTAGGTTCCAATTCGTTGATCTCGGGGGTATAATTCAGTTCCAATTGTCCATCCGTAGCGGCATAATCCAAGATCGCAGATCCGTTGTAATCAAATTGGGGACCTACAATAAAATTGGCCTTCTTTCTCGCATCACTGTCATCATAGGAATTGTAAAAATCTTCCAGGGCCGAATATCCGTTCCAAGGCTGTGATACCAAGTTCCAAGTAAATTGACTGGAATAGTGCAAGGTCATATGGGCAAAGTTCATCCCCCCACCGGTAACCCCATCATAGGCGATAGACCATATGATTTCTGGATTATTTTGATTGTTGGGGGCGAATACCGCTGCATAGCCTTCCAGATTGTCCGGATCGGAATCCACGGCAGGTCTTTTACCAGGGTTGGGAACACTACAGCCAACGCCACAAAGAATGTATCCGGAATTGTCTATGACATAAGAGGCGGCATCGGCTGCTTCCGTATATCTGGGCGTACCGGTATATACTTCCGCATTTAGATATAATTTTGCCAAAATACCCAATGCGGCATATTGGTTTACGCGATATGGATTTACTTCGGTGGTCAATGGACTATTGGTGAGGTCCATGGAAGCACTTACCGAAGGAACGCCCAATGCGGTCAATAGTTCATTCTCCACGAAGGCAAATACTTGGGCCCGCGTAGATTGTGGTGCATCCTGTCCCGGGGCGGTCACAATTTTTACCCTACCGTAAAGATCCAATAATCTATAATAGAAGAAGGCCCTGAGTACTTTTATCTGTGCCGTCTGATTGGCGTCCAAGTTGGTCTGCAATAAATCGTTACAGGCAGCTATGGACCCATATTGGGTGGTCCAGGTGTTGTTAATGGGGCCGTTCGAGGGACCAAAAGTGTGTCGGTGCATGTCGATCCAGATCCCCCCATCGTACCAGTCGCCCCCTTTTTGGGTCACGGCCATCTCATCGGAGGAGACAGACTGGATAGCCCAATAATTATCACTCCCGGCACTACCGTCCCTCAATTTGCTATAAGCAACACTAAGGGCATCATTACCACCATTTCCCCCTCCATCAAAATCAGTGCTTGGCTCGTCAATACTTACCGGGCGATCAATTTCTCCGATCAGGTTTTCTTCCAGGTCTGTACAGGACCCTAAAAGTAGTCCGCTACAAAAGAATAGTATTCGATATATATTTTTCATTGCGTTTCTTTTAAAAGTTTATGTTTAATCCCAAGGTATAGGTTCTGGCGGAAAAATAGTTGTTCCTACGGTCAATACCTGGAATAAGGGGGTCGTTGGCGGCAGTGGTAGTAAAACCTCCATTGTCCGGTTCGGAACCCCTGTCCTGCAGTGCAGGCTCTGGATCGGAACCGGTATAATCGGTTATTGTAAACAGGTTCTGCCCGCTGGCGGTAACCCTGATTCCCTTTATATATTTATTTTCCCCTAGATTAAATGTATAGCCCAGGGATAGGTTGTCCAATTTAAAGAAATCCGCTTTTTCTACATACAGGGAGCTGAATTTAGCGTTCGTGATCGAGGGATCGGCATATTTGGTATTAACGAAATTATAGGAACCTTGGCTCCCGACACGGGGCTCATAAAATGCCCTATACGTATTGATAAGGCTGTGTCCGAAGGCACCTCGGAAGAAAGCGTTAAGATCCCAATTTCCATATTTCAATTGGTTGGTCCAGCCCAATTCAAAATCGGGAGTACCTTTGCCCAGTACCTTAAAATCCCCCTCGGGATCCAGCGCATTGTTTTGATTGGTCAGTAATTGTCCGTCACCGTTGATATCTACGAATTGTTGACTACCATCAACTACCTCCCCACTGAATACGGGTCCCCATATCTGGCCTATTTCCTCCCCTTCCTTTATACGGATCATATCCGTATCGTTCTGGCCGGGAGCACCAAGGGACCCCCTCATCTCTTGTGGGGTAAGGTATTCCTTAAGAACGGTCTTGTTCCGTGAAATGATGATCCCGGTATTATATCTTAAGGCCTCGTTGCGCAGTATATCGTAATTTACCGCAATTTCAAATCCGCTCGAGCGCAATTTTCCGGAATTCTCTACCCGTCTACCGGTAGGATAGATGGTTACGTCTACCTCCCTTTCCAGAATAAAATCACTTACATCCCTGGAATAGATATCCAAGGTAGTGGATAATCTGTCCATTTTAAATTCCAGCCCGAAGTTGGTCTCCGCTTTTTCCTCCCACTTAAGGTCCGGGTTGGCATCCGTACGCTGATTACTGCTTAGATTCCCGCCTGCCGGTTCGTACAAGGCCCTGGATAGTCCATTTGCGGATGGTAGGGCACCGGTTACCCCGTAACCGACCCTCACCTTTAATAGGTCAACATTGTCTAGTTCCAGATAATGGTTCAGATCGGCACCGAGTCCCACGGATGGGAAATTGGCCCAACGATTGTTTTCGCCAAATTTGGTGGAGCCTTCCCGTCTTAGGGAGGCATTAAAGAATATAGCATTGTCGAATGTTGCGCTGACCCTGCCAAAGAAAGCAATGATACGATCGTCCGGGGAAGCATTGCTATTGGCACTTATAAAGCCTGCATTGGCCAAATCCTGTGACCATTCCAGCGCATTGATGTATTCTATATCGTTATTGGGAAAATCGCCCATTTCCAAAAAGTAATTGTACTGGTTCTGCTGTTGCCAGGAATACCCGCCCGTAACCGAAAAATCGATCCGGCCAATGGTTTGTTTATAGGTGCTGTAAAGTTCGAACAACTTAAAATCCCCGTTTTCGGTATAGAGCCTGGCCCTTCCCTTTCGGTTGGGGCTAGTCGCATTGCCCCTGAAATGGGAGGTAGTCCTATAATAATCCTGATTGGTGAGTTTGTTGGTCTGTTGTGAAACAAGGGCGTTCAATTCCCAATTGTCCAATATACTATAGTTGAAGTTGGCACTATAGGTAAATTCATTTCTATCGCCCGTATTCGTGTTTTGGTTTACAATGGAAAGTGGGTTATAGCTATCAAAGAGTCCCAATGTTTCAAAATAGCCGCCAAAGGTGGCGGAATCGAACTGAAATGGGGAATCCTCCCCATAAACAGGGGCGGTAGGATTATAAAGCAACGCATAGCGCAAGGCTTCCTCATAACTAAATTCGCTCTTCCTATTGGTAAAGGAAATATTAAAATCGATTTTTAATTTATCATTGAAAGTACGGGTAGAGGCACTGGCCCTGGTATTGAATTGCTTAAATCCGGATTCCCGTAATATACCTTGTGAATCCCTAAAATTCCCTGAAAAACGATAGCTTGTGTTTCCGTCCCCGCCGGAAATGGAAACATTGTTTACCTTGGTAGTGCCATTTATGGTTACGAGATCCAACCAATCGTTCCTACTTCCCAGATCAACACCACCTGCGGTCGCAAATTCGTCTGCGGACATAACATCTACATGGTTTGCAATGCTGGATACGGCAAGTGATCCATTATAGTCAACGCTAACACCGCCCGGGGTTCCTTTTTTGGTCGTTACCAAGATTACCCCGCTGGAGCCCCTTGTTCCATAGATCGCTGCGGCAGAACCGTCCTTTAATACGTTGATACTTTCAATGTCATTGGGGTCCACATTGTTAAGCGAGGCCCCTACCACTCCATCTATAACGATAAGTGGGGAGGAATTGGCCCCGACCGAGGAAATACCCCGAAGCCTAATCACCGCATCCTCGTTAGGATTGCCCCCTTTATTGTAAATGCTGAGACCGGCTACCTTGCCCTGTAGTAGTTGTGCGGCGTCATTGACCGTTCCCTGGTTAAAATCCTCATTGTCTACTACCGTTACCGCAGAGGTAATTTCCTTTCTGGTCTGGGAGCCGTATCCGGTCACTACCACTTCGTCCAATGCTTGTGCGTCTTCCGAAAGAACGACATCAATTGTCGATTGGCCACTTACCGTAACCTCTACGGTGAGATATCCGATATAACTGATAACTAAAATAGCATCGCTGCCTACATTGTCGAGTGTGTAATTCCCATCAAAATCGGTTTGGGTACCGTTTGTAGTTCCCTTTACGATAACACTCGCTCCGGGAAGCGGACCTTGATCGTCGGTAACCTTCCCGGTCACCTCCTGTGCCTCCGCAAAGCCAAGGCATAAAAGAGCCATGGCAAGCACAAAACCTTTAAGTCGCATAATCTTCATAAATACAGTTTTAGTTAGTTGATCTATAAATGTTAAATTTTTGTTAATGCGTATTTTTCATTCCCGATACTGATGTTACGAAAACGATTTCGTTTCCAGTACGTATTGTAGAGATCGGTAAGGGCCCTGCTAAAATGTAGGATTTAAAATCCTTGTCATCAGTGCTTAGCAGGGGTATTTTAGGCTAATATTAACAAATATAATCTTTTTTTTAACATGTGCTACATCGCCTTGGCATGATATTTTTTTTGCCCTATGTTTTAGGTCTTTATTTTGGTTTTTAACCAAGCGGTAATTATATAATTTTCTTTTTTAGTATTACCTTTCAACTTAATTACCGATAACTGGAAAAAATAAGGTTTTGAAAAAAATAATCACTTTAAAACACATTGCGAGGGAATTGGGCGTTTCCATATCCACCGTTTCCAAAGCCTTAAAAAACAGTGAGGAAATAGGGGCGGAAACCAAGGAAAAAATTCAGGCCTTTGCGAAACTATACAATTATAAGCCCAACAATATCGCCGTTAGTCTAAAGAACAGACGGACCAAGAACATCGGGGTGATCATCCCGGATATTGTCCATCATTTTTTTACTACGGTTTTAAGGGGGATTGAAAATTATGCCAATGCCCAGGGGTATAACGTAATCGTTTGCCTTTCAGATGAATCTTTTGATAAGGAGGTAATCAATATGGAACTGCTGGCAAACGGCAGTATAGACGGTTATATTATGGCCCTGTCCGCAGGCACCCAGTTAAGGAACGATTATAATCACTTAAAGGAAGTTACCGAGCAAGGTATTCCCTTGGTGTTGTTCGATAGGGTTACCGATCAGATCGATTGCGACAAGGTTGTCATAAATGATCGGGAAGGGGCCTATTTGGCCGTAACGAAATTTATCGAAGACGGAAGAAAGAAAATTGCGCTGATCACTACCGAGGACCACCTCAGTGTTAGTCGGGATCGTACGGCGGGCTATAGGCAGGCATTGTTGGACCACAACATGGATTTTGATGAAAAACTGATACTGAGGTCCCCTTCCATGGAAATCGATGAAAAGGGTATCGAGGATTTTTTCAATACTACCGAAGTAGATGCGGTATTGAGCGTTAACGAAATATTTGCGATCCACAGTATGCGCCTTGTCCAGGCCAAAGGCTTAAGGATACCCCAGGACATTTCCTTTATTGGTTTTACGGATGGCATCTTGTCGAAATATTCTTCTCCCGGCCTAACGGCAGTGGCGCAACATGGGGAACAAATGGGAGAAATCGCGGCCCAGATGCTAATAGATAAAGTGGAAAGCGAGAAAGAGGAAGAGACCTATGAGACCAGGGTATTGGAGCCCGTCCTGGTAGAACGGCAGTCTACCCCAAAAAATTAATATCAGATATGGGAAAGGTTGGGTTTATTTTCGATTTGGACGGGGTGATCGTAGATACGGCCAAATACCATTATTTGGCCTGGAAAAAATTGGCGGACCAATTGGGGTTTCAATTTACCGAGGAGCAAAATGAACTGTTCAAGGGAGTAAGTAGAAAAAGATGTTTGGAGATCCTGTTGGAAATCGGGGGCATTAAAGCTGGCCCGGAGCAATTTAACAGCTGGTTGGAAGAAAAGAACAACGATTATTTGGCCTATATAGCGAAGATGGACGAATCCGAAATTTTGCCCAACGTTCCCCATGTATTACAGTATCTAAAGAAAAGGCAGGTGCCCATAGCACTTGGGTCCGCAAGCAAAAATGCGGTGTTGATCCTGGAAAAGGTAAAGCTCTACGATTATTTTGATGTCATAGTAGATGGAAATCAGGTGAGCAGGGCCAAGCCCGATCCGGAGGTTTTTTTGATCGCAGCCGATAAAATGGGATTGGAAGCCATAAATTGCGTGGTCTTCGAAGATGCTTTGGCGGGAATAGAAGCCGCAAACAATGCCCGCATGACCAGTATTGGTATCGGGGACGCCAAGGTTCTTGCCGAAGCCGATTTTGTTTTTGGAAGTTTTAAGGAGATGGATAGTGCTTTTTTAAATAAGTTATTGGGGTCGGCAACCTAAGTCGGATGTGCTATGACAGCCGGGTTTTTTAAGGGAAAGCGTAGACCATTGGAATATGTGTTCGGTCTTGGATCGGGACCATAGGATAAAAAATAAAATATTTGTGCTGCATGGGAGGGAAAAGAAAGGACATATGGCCATAACCGGCCCGGGCAAAATAGTAGTGTACCAGGTATTCACCAGATTGTTCGGCAATACCAAAACTACCAATACCCCATGGGGGACCATTGAGGAAAACGGGGTGGGCAAATTCAGCGATTTTACGAAAAAGGCCCTACGGGAAATTAAAGACCTGGGCGTAACCCATATATGGTATACCGGAATCCCGCATCATGCCGTGATCCGCGATTATACCGCTTACGGGATCTCCAATGATGATCCGGATATTGTAAAGGGAAGGGCGGGTTCGCCTTATGCGGTAAAGGATTACTATAGCGTAGATCCCGATTTGGCGGACGATCCCGGGCAACGGATGTCCGAGTTTAAAGCTTTGTTAAATAGAAGTCATGCCTTAGGGTTAAAGGTGATCATTGATATGGTCCCCAATCATGTCGCCCGAAAATATGAAGGAAAGAATAACCCCAAGGGAGTTGTAGATTTTGGTGCGACCGATAACAGGGACGTGGTCTATGACAAGAACAATAATTTTTATTACAATCCAGGGGAAGCGTTCATAGTCCCCGAGTGGCGGGACGGATACTTGCCCCTGGGCGGGGAAGCCCATGATATGGGCGGGGATAAATTTGTGGAAATCCCTGCAAAATGGACAGGCAATGGTTCCCGTTTATCCCGGCCCGATTATAACGATTGGTACGAGACCGTAAAGATTAATTATGGGATCCGACCGGACGGAAGTAGGGATTTTGATTCCCTTCCGGAGGATTTTGGAGAAAAGGGCCCTCCCGAACACTTTGCATTTTGGGCCGGTAGGGAGCTGCCGGATTCCTGGTATAAATTTAGGGATATCGCCCTGTATTGGTTAAAGATGGGGGTTGATGGCTTCCGGTACGATATGGCCGAAATGGTTCCGGTAGAATTCTGGAGTTTTATGAACTCCGCCATCAAAAAGGAATATCCGGAAGCCTTTTTACTGGCGGAAGTATATAATCCGGAATTGTACCGGGACTATATTTTTAAGGGGAAAATGGATTACCTCTATGATAAGGTCGAGTTCTACGATGGGTTAATACCCATTATGCAAGGTTATGGTTGGACCGATCATATCCCGGTGGTCCAGAAGGGTTTAATGGATATTGAGCACCATATGCTACATTTTTTGGAAAACCACGACGAGCTGCGCATTCCAAGTCCGGAATTTTTGGGCGATGCCGATACGGCCAAACCGGGAATGTTGGTCTCGGCGACCATTGGTACTTCCCCCACCATGATCTATTTTGGACAGGAGGTAGGGGAGCCGGCCGCGGAACGCCCTGGATTTGGATCCCCGGGCCGCACCTCTATCTTCGATTATATAGGGGTGCCCCATTTCCAACGTTGGGTAAACCATAAAAAATTTGATGGGGGCCAGCTATCCCAACAAGAAAAAGAACTTAGGGACTTTTATAAAAATCTGCTCAATTTTACGATCAATAGCAGTGCCCTAATGGGACAATACAGGGATATACACTTCTATAACAGGGACCATACGGAATATTATAACCAAAGGGTGCTGTCCTTTGTACGCTGGTCGGGAAGGGAAAAATTAATTATTATTGCTAATTTTGATGCCAAGGAAGGTTTTGGGTTCGATCTTAAATTGCCTCCAGACGTTGTTGGGGAGTGGGGCCTGCAAGATCAAGTACATGGGTTTAAGGAGGTATTGATGCAGGAACGGGAATTCTCCCTGACCGTTAAAAATGGAATTGGCCGGGTACGTATAGATCTAAAACCCTTGGAATCCTTAATTTTAAGAATGGAATAAAAATTTTTAACTTAAGTTTTCGGAGAAAACTCAATAATCATATTAAAGCCATATTATGAAATTAATACCTATAATCAGATCTTTATTGGTCGCATTGTTAATTTTAAGCTGTGAGAATATGAACGAACCTTTGGTAATAGGGCATAGGGGAGCTATGGGGCACGAGACCGAAAATACTTTGGCATCGGTGCAAAAGGCACTAGACCTGGGGGTGGACATGTTAGAAA
>DATGQM010000120.1:0-4260 GCA_035304205.1 Arenibacter sp.
TATCTGCCCAAAGGGGTCTATGTATTTGAATATGATCTACGGGTCAATAACGCAGGGGATTTTAGTAACGGCATTACAACGATACAAAGTATGTATGCCCCGGAATTCAGCAGTCATAGTGAAGGAGTTAGGATACTGGTAAAATAAATTGGCAGTTGCAGTGGGCAGAGATTTGCTCAAGGTTCAAAGTTCAAGGTCCAAAGTTGGCCCAAAAACTAAGCTCCTCCCTTTGGATAAAGGGAGGTGGTTTGCCCGGAGGAGCAAAGCGGAGGGATTGAAACTGGCAGGAAGCTCATTCAGGTATAAACTTGAAAAGTTTGCTCAAATATATGTCCTAAAAAAACAAAACTTTGTGGCTCTCGGAGCAGAAAGTTTAAATTTAATTTGAGCACAATTTAAGCTCCTTCCTTTTGCCTAGAGGAGTAAACTGAGGGATTGAGTGGAAGAGCAGTTGCGGTAGACAGTAAACCTTCAAACTGCAACTGCCAACTTTTCCACCTAATTCTTAGGCGGGTATTTTTCAAAGGCCTTTTTAACCATGGCCCCCAATTTCTCTTCCCTGATTTCCGGGGAACTATTTTCGGTAAAGGAACTACTCGTTATGGCCTGCCAGAAGAGTTCATCTTTCTGGCTATCCACTAGATCGAAACGGATTTCCCGTTGTATTTTGGTGGCACCTATGGGAATCCCTACCGAGAGTCCGCCCCCCATACTGCGCCCGGATCCGCCCACTCCTACCCCAACGGTATTGTTCCTGGGGGCCTCAAAGGACCGACCGACGATGGCAACGTAAAATTCGGGTTCCTCGGACAGTAGAATTCCCTTTCCCCTAAGAGTGGAGTCTATAGCTTTGATCAATCTTTTGGTATCTAGGTCACTTAGGCCCGTTTCTAGTTCCGGATAATAGTTGTAAGTGGAATAAGTGGGGAAATCGGCGTCCTTGTCATAATCATATTGCACCTTTACGGCACTACATGAAGACAGAAAGAGCACGAACAGGATAGGAACAATTGTTTTCATGGTGGTGGTGGTTTTATATAAAAATAGTGAAAATTATCCTTGCCCCTTACCTATTTCTATATTTCGACCAACGAAAAATCCAGAATCCCGTACCCCAAAACCTCATCTAGGCTGTATGCTCTAGGCTGATTATAGCTTATGGCTTATAGCTTATGGCTTATAGCTTATGCCAAAAAAACTCAATCGTTCAATAGTGCCCAGAGCCTATCCTTTAGTTCCGTAAGGCCGAATTGCGCTACGGAGGATATGAACATATAGGGAATCCCTTCAAATTCCCCGTCGAGTTCCGATCTCATTTCAGCGATAAGTTCCTCGTCCAACATATCGGATTTGGAAATTGCGATCAACCGATCCTTGTCCAACAGTTCCGGATTGTACCTACGGAGTTCATCCAGGAGAATCTCATATTCCTTGGAGATATCCTTGCTATCCGCGGGAATCAGGAACAATAAGGTGGAGTTGCGTTCTATATGCCTTAAAAAGTAATGCCCAAGGCCCTTACCCTCGGCGGCCCCTTCTATGATACCTGGAATATCCGCGATCACAAAACTTTTAAAATCCCGATATTCCACAATGCCCAGATTGGGCTTCAGGGTAGTAAACTCATAATCCGCAATTTTGGGCTTGGCGGAGGTAAGGACGGATAGAAGGGTAGATTTGCCCGCATTTGGAAAACCTACCAGCCCCACATCTGCCAAAACCTTTAGCTCCAGGATAAGGTCCATTTCCTTCCCCTCCACTCCAGGCTGGGCATATCTCGGCGTCTGATTGGTGGACGTTCTAAAATGCCAGTTGCCGCGCCCGCCCATACCGCCTTCCAAAAGTATTTTCTCCTCCTGATCGTCGGTTATCTCCATCAACACCTGATCGGTTTCCGAATCCTTGATCACCGTACCTAAGGGCACATCTATATACACATCTTCCCCATCTGCACCGGTACTGCGATTTTTGCTCCCGTGTTCCCCGTGCCCGGCCTTAAAATTTCGCTGATATTTAAAGCCCAACAAGGTCCATAAGTTTTTATTGCCGCGGACGATCACATGTCCGCCTCGGCCCCCGTCGCCCCCATCGGGTCCACCTTTGGTTATAAACTTCTCCCTATGCAAGTGCACGGACCCTTTTCCTCCCTTTCCGGATTCCAAGTGTACCTTTACATAATCCACAAAATTTCCTTCGGTCATTTTTTTAGTTTAAGATACTTATATCCTGTAATAAAAGACATTTAAGTCCCCATTCACGGAACCTATGGGCAGGATTTTGGCGATCGGGCCGATCCTAACGGTCCGCCTACAATAACCGTTTTTCTCGGACAATCCTAGGCCTCCTGCAATTCCTCGATTACTTTGGCCAAGCGGCCGGTAATATCTTCTATGGAGCCTATTCCGTTAACGCTATGGAATTTCCCCTGAACGTCATAATATCCTTTTAAGGGAGCTGTTTTAACGTTGTATTCCTCAAAACGGTTCCGGATCTTGTCTTCATCCTGGTCGTCAGATCGGCCGCTTAGCTTCCCCCGTTCCAACAAACGTTGGATCAGCACCTCATCATTGGCCTCCAGGGCTATGGTGGCATCGATCTTCATCTGCTTGGTGGCCAAAAAATTGTCCAACGCCTTGGCCTGCTCGGTAGTTCTTGGATATCCGTCGAAAATAAATCCGCTGGCCTCCGCATTTTTTTCCACTTCGTCCTGCAACATTTTTATAGTGACCTCATCGGGGACCAATTCGCCCTTATCTATATACGATTTGGCCAAATTGCCCAATTCGGTGCCATTTTTTATATTGTAACGAAAAACATCTCCGGTGGAAATGTGTACAAGGTTGTATTTTTCTTTTAAGAAGGAAGCCTGGGTGCCTTTTCCCGCACCGGGTTTTCCGAACAATACAAGGTTGATCATGTGTTTTTGGTTTAGTTGATATACTTCTTTTAAATTTCTCCCCAATTCATTATAATCCAATCCATATCCTACAATAAACCTGTCCTCGATCTTCATCCCAAAATAATCGATATCGTATTCCCCGTTGTATACGTCGGATTTATAGAACAGGGTGGCAATCTTAAATTCCTTGACCGTGGTATTCGAAAATAGGTCGATAAGCCTTTTTACAGTCCTCCCGGTATCGATAATATCCTCCAGGATTATCACGGTCCGCCCTTCAATATTATCGGGGACATCCAATAAGGTTTCCACAATTCCCGTGGAAGTAAGCCCCTGATAGGAACTTAAGCGGACAAAGGAAATCTCGCAAGGATGCTGATACGCCTTTAGGAAATCGGACACGAACATAAATGCCCCGTTAAGGACACCCACAAAAATGGGGGTTTCTTCCTTATAATCCGCAGCTACTGCATCGGCGATCCTTTGGATTCCCGCCCTAATCTCACCCTCGCTAATATAAGGCTTAAAATATTTGTCGTGAAGCTTTATCAACCTTAAGATTTTAAAATAAATTTAAGTTGCCAAATATACTACATTGATTTCTCTTTTTTAAATGTCCTAACCTAGTTTCTAAGATTTAGCCGTATTTTTGTATCTAAAAATACGGTCTTTCATCGTACAAATTACAAGCAAATCATACTAATGGACTATTTTTCTTCTGATTTTAAACTGGGAATACTTGGTGGCGGACAATTGGGCAAGATGTTGCTGTACGAGACCCGTAAATTCGATATCCATACAAAAATCCTAGACCCCTCCGATGAGGCACCTTGCAAGATAGCCTGTAATGAATTTTTCAAAGGAAATCTGATGGATTTTGATGCCGTGTACGATTTTGGCAAAAAAGTGGACCTGCTTACCATTGAGATCGAGAACGTAAACCTTGCCGCCCTGGAGAAATTGGAGGAGGAAGGCCTTAAAGTCTATCCCCCTACCCTTGCCCTGCAGATCATCCAAAACAAGGCCAAGCAAAAATTGTTCTATCTGGACAACGCCATCCCAACGGCGGATTTTCAACGCTATGCCTACCTAAGCGAAATTGAGGATAGCATCAGCAATGGTGGTTTACATCTCCCCTTTATATGGAAAGCGGCCCAGTTCGGGTACGACGGGCAAGGGGTGAAGGTGGTCCGTAAATTATCCGACCTGGACGGATTGCCCCCAGGGGAATGCATTGCGGAAGAGATAATC
Source organism: Arenibacter sp. (assembly GCA_035304205.1). Taxonomy (GTDB): domain Bacteria; phylum Bacteroidota; class Bacteroidia; order Flavobacteriales; family Flavobacteriaceae; genus Arenibacter. The sequence goes on from DATGQM010000120.1 coordinate 4,151, forward strand.
GATTTTAAGAATGAATTGGCCGTTATCGTGGCCCGAAGTGCCAGCGGCGAAGTAAGGACGTACCCCGTGGTGGAAATGGAATTCCATCCCGAGGCAAACCAAGTAGAATA
>DATGQM010000121.1:0-4089 GCA_035304205.1 Arenibacter sp.
CGGGATGGTTCCAGGGATAGGGCAAGGCAAAATCGATCCCTACCCTTTGGGGATCTACTGAACGGCGCATCCAAACTACTATCCAAAACAGGAAGCTTCTCTACCATTATCCCTTTTAAGGAGGAAACGGAATTCTTAAAATTAGCAGCCGAATACCACCTTTTTCCCGCAAGGATCACCCACGTAAAAGGCCATCCTTTGGCCCAGATAAAAAGAAGTTTATTGGAATTACGGCCTGAGGAAACAGAAGTTCTAAAGGATATCCTCACCATTGAAATCGATCGCCATCAATACACGGAAGCCTATATTGGCCTTACCAAGGATTTTTATTTAAAAATGTAACACTACTCCCTTTCTTTGTTATATTTTGCCGTTATCTTTAATTCGCTGTTTTTATCCAAAAACTTGTTTTATGCGACCAGATCTTTTCGAAGCTACCGATTACTATAATTTGGACGACCAATTGTCGGAAGAGCATATTTTAGTACGGAATGCGGCCAGGGCATGGGTAAAACGTGCCATTTCCCCGATTATTTTGTTGTATAAAAGCAATCACCTACTTTTCGGGGCGGACTCAATATTGCCCTTTCGAATAGCCCTTCAACCTTAACCCAGCTAAAAAGTTAAAGAGTTAAAAAGCTAAGGATTTTGGTTGCTCCTATTTAATTTAGCATTGATAATCAGATTATTGTAATTTCTATAAATCCAATTTTTGTTGTATAAAAGCATTCACCTACTTTTCGGAGCGGACTCAATATTGCCCTTTCGAATAGCCCTTCAACCTTTTAACCGTATAACCCTTTAACCGTATAACCTTTTAACCGTATAACCTTTTAACCTTTTAACCTTTTAACCGTATAACTCTTAACTCCTCACCTCTTACCTCCTTAACTAAATCCAACAACAAGGTAATTGAATAGATTTTGCTTTAGCTTATCAAAAGAAATGGGTTTGGTCAGATAATCGTTCATCCCTACGTCCTTGGCATCCTGTATGGTTTCTTTGGTAACGTCTGCGGAGAAGCCGATAATGATGATTTCCTTATTGGTCTTTCTTATTTCCCTAGTAGCCTCAAAACCGTCCATTTCCGGCATATGGATATCCATAAAGATCAGGTCGTAATCATTTGCGGCCACTGCTTCCACCGCTTGTCGCCCGTCCCCTACCCAATAAGAGTCGATACCAAAATTGTCCATTGTTTTTTTCAGCACCATTACATTTATCTTATTGTCGTCTACGATCAGCACTTTGTAGCCACTCAGATCAATAGTGTCCGGATCGGGCTGATTATTTTTTTCTATAACTTCGGACAAGGGAAACTTTAGTGTGATAAGGAATTCGGTACCCTCGTTTTCCACGCTCTTTACCTCGATCTGTCCTTCCATAAGCTCTATGAGCAGATAAGTGATGTACAATCCAAGGCCACTGCCTTCATGCCTTTTTGAGATTCCGGAATCTATCTGCGTAAATCGTTCGAAAATGGTTTTTAATTTCGTGCCCGGAATTCCAATCCCGCTATCCCTGATACTGATCTGTAGGTGCAAGGAATGGTCCGTTACTTCTTCCGTATAATCTATCCCTACCCCTCCCCGTTCGGTAAATTTCAGGGCATTCCGTATGAGATTGGTCAATATTTGCCCATATTTACCCATATCACCTACGACATAATACTTTTCCCTTGCCCTCAAATTTATGTCCAGACGAAGACCTTTGGCTTCCATGCTGGGCCTATAGATACTTATGATATTAACGATTTCTTTAGCAGGTGAAAAAACGTCGTTCCTAAAATCTATTTGCCCGGATTCGATCTTGTCGATTTCCAGGATATCGTTTATCAGCAATAACAATTTTTTGGAGGATAGATCCATCAAGGACAAACATTCCATCAGTTCCCGGTCTAACTTGGCCGCTTTTAAAACCTCTATAAACCCGATGATGGCGTTCAGGGGCGTCCTGATCTCATGGCTCATATTGGACACAAACTCGGTTTTCGCCTTGGATGCCTTTTCCGCCCTGATACGCTCTTCCCTTAACCTATCATTGGCATCGCTCAATTTTAAATTCAGGTCCTTATATCGTTCGTTTTCATTTCGGGAAGATCTATAAAAATATATCAACGAACTTGTAAGCAGGGAAAGTAATATCCCAAAGACAAGATCGCTGTAAACCTCTTTTCGCCTCTCCCTTAAAATATCCACTTCCTTGGGCATTAAGAAAAAAGTCCAGCTCTGCCCATCCAATTCATCTACCTCATAGGTGTCCTGAAATACGAGTCCAGCCGGAAAACTACTGGGATCAGGTTGGTTGAACCGATAAAAGATAGTGCCTTTATCGTCCATCATCTCTATCGCATAGTGTTTCATCTCCGAGGCCAGATCGTTGAACGGGACGGAAAAATCCATACCTGCCGTAATGGTACCCTGAAATCTATCCCCAAAAAACACGGGGACATCCACTAAAAAGGAGACCCCTCCTTGCGTCAGTGGCATCCAAGAAGTAATATTGGTGGATGAATCCCTAATATGGTGCATCCATTCCTCTTTTCTATTAAGGTTGGAAATATCCAGATCTATGACCGCCTCGTTTCCTTCTAGCGGCATAACCTTTTTTATGATCATGGAACTATCTATCCATTGTACGAACTTAAAGGACGGGTTTTGCTTTAAGATCAGTCGCGCATCTTCCTCCCAATATTCAAAATATTTCCCATGGGTCATCTCTATACGCTCCTTCAGGTTCTCCAGGGCAACGACATTATTTTGTCCAGAGGACAAAAATTCCTGAAACCGGAGCCGTCCGTTGATCTCGATCTCTTTTTTCAGCACTTCCTTATGGCCCTTCAAGGAAAGGTTTGACAGCATTAGGACAACGGACATCAATGTGACAAAGACAATAGTTGGGAAAACTAATTGTTTCTTCGAGAATTTAGTTGACATATATGTTCATTGCAAAGGAGATTGTATTAACTAGACCAACTTATCCAAGTACCTACACAAATATAATGTGGACCTATTTATTCTTAATGTGAAAAACCCTATAATTTATACGTTTGATATCGATCCAAAGAGCGGAATAGCGCCGTCTTATATGTCAAAACTTTATATACACCTATTTTACCCTATTTTTTAATGTGAACATTGGATAATTACAAAAGATGTTCTATACCATTAATGGTCTGAAATTCAGCTGACTAATTGTGTAAAATCCCAAAAAATGTTACTAGCTAAATATAAGGAATTCTTTTGGAACTGGAAGCTTCCAAAAATAATTTGCCCCACAACAGAAAAATCGGCCATTATAGGAAACCCGTAGTATTAAAGCCCAAAAAGGGAAAGGCACGGTTTAAAGGGGAAACCGGTAATGAAAAAGACCGCAGCCTCAATTGGCCGCGGTCTTTTTATCGAATCTGGCATATTGGTCCCAATACGCCCGTATCATCTGGACTATTGATATATCCTTACATAGTCGATTTCAAAGGTGCCCTCAGAAAAATTATCCGGTACAGCCCCTCCAAGATTCCCGCCCATAGCAATATTAAGGATTAGATAATGTTCATGGTTAAAAGGTCTGTTGGTACCGTTGGGGAATTTATGTACCAACTTGTCGTCTACATAGGTCCGGAGGCTCTCACTGTCCCATTCCAGGGAAAATATATGCCATTCGCTGGACGCATCGGATATGGAAGTTTCCCCACCTTCCTCTTTGTATTCTTTGGTAATGAGATCCCCCCAATGGAAGTGGGAAATGGTCGAGTTCTTGTCCCATCCCGTCTGTTCCAGGATGTCTATTTCACCACATAGGGGCCATCCAACGCTACCGTATCGATCGCCAAAATAGTTTCCTGTCTCATTGGAGTTGGCTCCCAAGGTCCAAATGGCCGGCCAGGTACCGGCCGGACTGGGAAGTTTGGCACGCACTTCTATCTTTCCATAAGTAAAGGCAAATTTGGAGTTCATCCGGGCCGAGGTATAGGCCTTGGTGGAACCGTTATAGGTATATTGTTCCTTAACGGCCCTGATTTTTAAACTGCCGTCGCCTACAAAGGAATTTTCCGGTCTATCCGTGTAGTGCTGTAATTCATCATTGTGC
>DATGQM010000122.1:0-5921 GCA_035304205.1 Arenibacter sp.
TAAATCCGGCTTTCAAGAAGCTTTTGGGCTATTCCGAGGAGGTGCTGTTTTCTAAGTTGATCTGCGAATTTATTTATGAAGGGGACCGGTCCCTAACGGCAAGCTATCGAGAGAATTTAAAGAATGCCGTTCCCTTGATAAATTTTGATAACCGATATGTCACCAAATCCGGGGAGCTGGTATGGTTGCAATGGACCTCTATCCCATTACCGGATAAGCAACTTATTTATGCAATTGCCAAAAATATTACCCATAAAAAAAAATTGGAGGAAGAGCGTAATGGCCATATTGCCAAGTTGGAAAAAATCAACAAGGATTTAAAGCAACTTACCTACACCACTTCACACGATTTAAGATCTCCTGTCAACAACCTACTGTCTATTTTTAGTTTTTTGGATTTAAGCAAAATTAAGGATCTCGAAGTTTTGGAAACCATGGAATATATGAAGATGGCCGCCGAGGGCCTTCATCGATCCATGGATAAATATGTGGATTTGCTATGTATGAACGATAGCTTGAAGATGGAATTGGAAGAAGTGGAATTTGAATCAACTTTTAAGCAAATTCAGCAATCCATAGAATCCCTTTTGGGAAATTCAAATGTAAAAATCGAATTGGATTTTACGGAATTACCTACGGTGGTATTTAATAAGAATTATTTAGATAGTATTTTCTTAAACCTAATGACCAATTCCATAAAATATGCAAGGCCTGAGGTTTCTCCGGTTATCCGGGTTACAACAGCTATAGCGGATGGTAAAAAACAACTTATTTTCACGGACAATGGTCTTGGTTTTGACATGGAAACGGTAGGAGGGAAAATATTTGGCCTAAACCAAAAATTTCATGGAAATAAAGACAGTAAGGGGGTTGGACTATATTTAGTGTTTACCCATGTTACAAGCCTTGGCGGCACTATTGCTGTAAATAGTAAAATAAATGAGGGGACAACCTTTGTAATCACCTTTCTATAAATAAGCTCTTTTTCAAGAAGTTTTTGGCCTCACGGGATTCGAGGGGAAGGGTTTGCCAATTTCATTTTTGGAGCGCAATTTTTGTATTCCCTACTCGACTTTTAATTCTTTTATATATCTTCGATAATCGGTAATTTTAGGAAACCTTAAAATTACCTTGCCTTTAGCAATGCATCCGGCATTATAAACAAAGAATAGAATATGATAATAACGCCTAGAACAAGGGGATTTATATGTCTTACCTCACATCCAAAGGGATGCGAGCAAAATGTAATCGATCAAATTGAATATATAAGGTCCAAAGGAACCATTGGGGGGCCAAAAAAAGTATTGGTCATCGGTGCTTCCACCGGATTTGGCCTTGCTTCCAGGATTACCAGTGCCTTTGGCTCCGGTGCCGCAACCCTCGGGGTCTTTTTTGAAAAGCCGCCGGAGGAAGGTCGGCCTGCTACTCCCGGATGGTACAATAGTGCCTATTTTGAACAGGAAGCACATAAAGCGGGCCTTTATGCCAAGAGTATTAATGGGGATGCCTTTTCGAATGAGATCAAGCGCAAGACCTTGGATCTGATAAAGGCCGATCTGGGACAAATAGACCTATTGATCTATAGTTTGGCCTCCCCGGTGCGGACCCATCCGGATACGGGAGAACGGTTTAGATCGGTACTAAAACCTATCGGTGCCGGTTTTAAGAATAAGACGGTCGATTTCCATACCGGTACCGTATCCGATATTTCCATAGAACCCGCGAGTGGGGACGACGTAGAAAACACGGTGGCCGTTATGGGCGGGGAAGATTGGAAAATGTGGGTGGACGCCCTAAAGGAGGAGGGACTCCTTGCTGCAGGCTGTAAGACCGTAGCCTATTCCTATATAGGGCCTTCATTGACCGAAGCGGTCTATAGGAAAGGGACCATCGGCCGCGCCAAGGATCATTTGGAAGCAACGGCCTTTACGATAGGGGACTCATTAAAATCCATAGACGGGAAAGCGTATGTTTCCGTAAACAAGGCCCTAGTGACCCAGGCCAGCTCCGCCATCCCGGTAATTCCCTTATATATTTCCCTATTGTACAAAGTGATGAAGGAGAAAGGGATTCATGAAGGCTGTATAGAACAGATCCAACGTCTGTTCCAGAACCGTTTGTATGCCAGTAGCACTCCGACCGATGATCAGGGCAGGATCCGGATAGACGATTGGGAAATGCGGGACGATGTGCAGGCAGAAGTGGCCAGGCTTTGGGAGCGGACTACCACGGAAAGCCTTCCCGAGATCGGGGACCTAAAGGGATATGAAAAAGATTTTTATAACCTTTTTGGCTTTATGGTGGCCGGAGTGGATTATGATAAGGATGTAAATGAAATGGTGGAGATTGCTGGATTGCAATAAGGGCCACTCAGCAAAACTTAATTTGCATAAATTTCATAACATTGATCTTTAGCAATATGAATAACCATGAAAATCTAAATTATTGACTTTTTAACTCTTTGACTCTTTGACTTGAGTTTCGGAGTAAACTCAAACTTTAACATATGAAAAAAAGCATTCTTTTCTTAATCGCCCTGATGGGGCTGTTCCCGGTAAGCGGACAAACGGGCAAAGTTTTTGACGAGGTAGTCATGACGAGTAAAATACTGGATAGCGAGCGTAAATATGCGGTTTACCTGCCACCCGATTATGAAACCTCCCAGCGGAGCTACCCCGTCCTATACCTATTGCACGGGGCAGGGGACGATCAAACGGGTTGGGTGCAATTTGGAGAGGTGTTGCGCATTGCGGATAAGGCGATATTGGAAGGGACGGCTACCCCAATGATCATTATAATGCCGGATGCCAATTCCGGGGTCCGTGGCTATTTTAATTCGATCAAGGGCGATTGGCGGTACGAGGATTTCTTTTTTGAGGAATTAATGCCCCATGTGGAAAAAAAGTATCGTATAAAAGGAGAAAAACGGTTTAGAGCTATTGCCGGACTTTCCATGGGCGGGGGCGGATCGTTTATGTACGCCCTACATCGACCCGAATTATTTTCTTCCGCCTGTCCTTTAAGTGCCTATGTTGGACCTTTAAGTGTCGACGAATTGGAGGCAAGATTAAAAAGGGGCAATGAGGAATACGATAAAAAAGATCTAAAGACCTATTACGACAGGCACAATGCCATTTCCCTGGTCCAGAGCCTGCCCCTTGAGGATATGAAATCGGTTCGCTGGTATATAGATTGTGGGGACGACGATTTTCTTTATGAAGGAAACAGTCTGGTGCATATAGCCATGAAAAAAAAGGGAGTACCCCATGAATATCGGGTAAGGGACGGGGCACATAGCTGGACCTATTGGCGGGAATCCCTGCCGAAGGTGTTGGGATTCGTGTCCGATGCCTTTCATCAATATTAATGGTCAAGGGATTATTAAAGTGCGATTATGAACCTGCTCCGAAAAGTAGATTATAGCTTTCATTCAACAAACGTCGATTTATAAAAATCACGATAATCTGATTATCAGACATATGTTAAACAACAGGAATCAAAACTTTAGCTTTTTAACCCTTTAACTTGGGTTTTCGGACTAAATTCAATTATCAAGATTATAAACAATATGATAAATAGAAAATTTGGTATAACCCAATGGGATATAAGCGAAATTGGATATGGAATGTGGGGCATGGGCGATTGGACCGAGTCCGATGACCTGCTATCGGCCCGATCGTTGGATCTGGCGGTAGCACGGGGAGTGAATTTCTTTGATACGGCATGGGCCTATGGCCAAGGGCATAGCGAAAAGTTGCTGGGCGAGCTGGTACGCAGGCATCCCGACAAAAAAATATTTACCGCCAGTAAGATTCCGGCCAAGAACTTTAAATGGCCGGCCAGGCCGGAATATACCTTGGAAGAATCCTATCCGGTATCCCATATTATGGACTATACCGAAAAGACCCTTAGAAACCTGGGCCTGGAACAAGTGGATCTGATGCAGTTCCACACTTGGGACGATAGTTGGGCCGATAGGGAAGAATGGCAACGTGCCGTGGAGGACCTGAAGGCCTCGGGTAAAATCGCCGCTATGGGGATCAGTGTCAATCGCTGGGAGCCGGAGAATGGTATCAAGGCCCTTAAGACCGGGCAACTGGAAGCGGTACAGGTAATCTATAATATATTCGACCAGGCCCCGGAAGACGTGCTCTTTCCATTGTGCGAGAATTTGAACATCGCCGTAATCGCCCGGGTCCCCTTTGATGAGGGAACCTTGACAGGTAATATCACCAAGGAGACCAGGTTTCCGGAAAATGACTGGAGGGCCAGTTATTTTGTACCGGAAAATCTGATTCCCAGCGCAGAGCGTGCAGATCAATTAAGGCCACTTGTTCCGGAAGGGATGACCATGGCCGAAATGGCATTGCGCTTTATTACCATGAACAGCGCAGTAAGTACGATCATCCCGGGGATGCGCAAGGAGAAAAATGTGTTGATGAATACCCGCATAAGCGACAGGAAAGGCCTATCCAAGGAATTATACCAAGATCTGAGGAAACATCGATGGGACAGACAGCCCACCGATTGGTCCCAATAACCATAAAATAGATAACCCATGACAACAAGAAAAGAATTTCTCGTCCGATCCGGATTACTGGCCGTAGGGACGGTACTATTGCCATCATTTACCCTGGCCCCCAAAAAGGAGGACAAAAACCTGGGGGTGCAATTATATACCTTTCGCGAGGAAATGCTGGCCGATGCCGTTGGCACCTTGGAGAAGATCGCTGCCCTGGGCATTAAACAGATCGAGACCGCCAGAAGTCGCAAAGGGCTCTATTACGGACTTACGGGGAAAGAAATGATGCGAGTCTGCAAAGGTCTGGGAATGACATTGAGGAGCGGCCATGTTGCCTTGGACAAGGATTGGAAGAATACGTTGGACCAGGCCGAGGCATCCGGACAGGAGTACCTTATCTGCTCTTCCATGCCCAGTGAAGGACAGACCGTGGAGAATTATAAATCGGTAGCCCAGGCATTTAATAGGGCCGGGGAAGAAGCCAAACAAAGAGGCATCAAATTTGGGTACCACAATCATGGCTATGAATTTGAATCTCACGATGGAGAGGTGCTCTATGAAGTGCTCCTAAACCATACCGACCCCGATCTGGTGCATATGGAATTGGACCTTGGCTGGGTAGTTGCGGGCGGAAAGGATCCCCTGGATTATTTCAAAAGATTTAAGGGCAGGTTTCCTTTATGGCATTTAAAGGATATGGACCTGAAAAAAAATATAAGTACCGAATTTGGCAAAGGGGGCTTGGATATCCCTTTGATCATAGAACATAAAAAGGAATCCGGGATCAAATATATTTTCCTGGAGCAGGAAGAATATGCAAGCTCTCCGTTTGAGAGTATGGCGCATAACATGAAGTTCATGGGGAAAATATAGGCTAAGACCTTAAAAATTCCATAATCTGTGTATTTACCCGGTCTTGGTGCAAGGAGTGGCCCAGGCCGGTGGTTTTGATAAACTGACTGTTTTTCCAACTTTCATGGAGCCGTACGGAGGCATTAAAGGGAGTGATGGGATCCAGCTCATCGTGAATGATCAAGCCTGGTCTGGAAATGCCCTGGGCAAATGTAGGGGTAGATATATCCTTGATCCTACAATCATAGAGTTCATGAAAATAATTGTCCAATCCCTTCAAGACCTTATTATTAAATTTAAGCAGCCGTTGATAATCTTCCATTAATTCCGAGAGTTCCGCCGGGGCGCCCAGGGCTACAATCTTTTCTATGGAGGAATCTGGATTTTTGTATTGATCGTAGAGCATGGTCAATCCGCCCATGGAATGTCCTATAACGTGTTTGGGGTTATACATTTTTATGATATGCCTGGCACTTTCCGAATAATTGGCCAAATTCAGCCTATTCCCTTGGGAATATCCGTGCCCGGGAGCATCAAAGGCAATAAT
>DATGQM010000123.1:0-7982 GCA_035304205.1 Arenibacter sp.
ATTTGGGGGATGTCCGCAACTTTCTTTTTAAAATACTCGAAAAGATTGGCGGAATTGGCTATTAGATTTTCTTTTTCGATTACCTCCAAAACGGCCAAACCGGCAGCACAGGCCAGATGATTGCCCCCGAAGGTGGTGCCCAACATCCCATAGGAGGCCTTTATGCTTTCGTGGATCAGTACCCCTGCGATCGGAAATCCGTTCCCCATGCCTTTGGCCACAGTAATGATATCCGGTTGAATGTTATAATGCTGAAAAGCAAAGAACTTCCCGCTTCGGCCGTAACCGCATTGTATTTCATCCGCTATAAGAACTACCTTATGCTCCTTGCACAGTTTTGCAATATGATCATAGAACCCTTGGGATGGCATATCCAGTCCGCCTACACCTTGGATCGTTTCCAGGATTACGGCGCAAACATCGCCCTTGCCTATCTCCATGGTAAAGCCTTCCATGTCCTCAAAGGGGAGAAAGGTTACCAGCTGCTGCTTGTTCAGGGGAGCATTGATCTTTTCGTTGTCGGTAACGGCCACTGCGGCGGACGTCCTGCCATGGAAGGCATTGTTAAAGGCGATGACCCTGGATTTTCCGGTTTGGAAGGAAGCCAATTTTAAAGCATTTTCATTGGCCTCGGCCCCCGAATTGCAGAGAAAAAGGTGGTAATCCCCACATCCCGAAAGTTTCCCCAGTTTATGTGCCAACTCCTCTTGGAGGGGGTTTTGGACGGCATTGCTATAAAAACCGATCTTGTCCAATTGATCTTTTAATTTACCGATATAGGTAGGATGGGAATGGCCTATGGAAATAACGGCGTGGCCCCCGTAAAAATCCAAATAATCCTGCCCCTTCTCATCGGTTACGACATTTCCTTTTGCCGAAACGGGGGTTACATTGTATAAAGGGTATACGTCAAATAATCTCATATCCTCTCTTGTTATTTTGGCCCCTTGGTTTAGGTCCCAAAGTTTTTATAAAGGGCTTTATGCCTTTTTAATTTGGTTTATTTTGTCAAATGAGGCTACAATGCCCCTGATCAGGGAAGAACTCAATCCCTGATGTTCCATTTCGTTCAAGCCGGAGATGGTGCACCCCTTGGGAGTGGTAACCTTGTCTATTTCCCTTTCGGGGTGACTGTCCGTTTCTATGAGCAAGCTGGCGGCACCATTGCAGGTATGCATGGCCAATTCCTGTGCTTCCTTGGCATCGAACCCCAACTGTATCGCTCCCTGGGTAGTGGCGCGTATCAGGCGCATCCAAAATGCAATTCCGCTGGCACAGATAACCGTGGCGGCCTGCATCTGCTCCTCGGGTATCTGCATGGAATGCCCCATGCGGTTAAAAATTGCCATGGCCAGTTCTATTCTCTTTTGGCCCTTTTCGTTGCTACAGATACAGGTCATGGATTTGCCTACGGAAATGGCCGTGTTGGGCATTGCCCTGATAATATAATGATCCTGGCCCAATATTTCTTCCATTCTGGAGATACTGAAGCCCGTAATGGTGGAGATAATAACATGTTTATCGGTCAATAAATCCTTTACTTCCTCCAATATTTTTCCAAACTGTCCGGGCTGTACGGTAAAAATCAGGATGTCGGCCTTGGACACTGCTTCCCTATTGTCCGTAGTGGTTGTTACTGCCCCATATTTCTGGATTTCCTTTAAGTCGCTAAGGTTCCTTTTGGTAAGGATCATAGAAGTGGCACCATTGGTGCTTAGGATTCCCTTTGCGATGGACAGCCCTAGATTACCTGCTCCTATTATGGCTATTTTCATATGTAAATATTTACTGTTTTTTAACGGTCATATGTAATTCGCATATCTTTATTCGTATTTGCGCCCAATTTTCGGTCATGCTCATTTCATGGTTCGGTGGTGTTTCTTTCATCCCCGTGAAGACGGGGATCTGTTAATATATTATTTTTAAAATACGCCGGCTTTCAGTTTTAGGCCCGCTGTTTCGGTAAAACCGAATACCAGGTTCATATTCTGCACCGCCTGGCCCGAGGCCCCTTTCAATAGATTGTCCAGGGCGGAGGTTATCAGAAGGGTGTTGTTGTGCTTGTGCAAATGGATATGGCATTGATTGGTGTTGACCACTTGTTTTAGGCTGATATCCTCTTCCGTAACCTGGGTAAAGGCAGCATCGCTGTAAAAATCGGAATACAGGGAATAGGCCTCCTCCAAGCTGCCCTTAAAATCGGTATAGGCCGTTGCCAAAATCCCCCGGGTGAAATTCCCCCGATTGGGCAGGAAAAACAATTCCCCTGTATTTTTTTGCAGTTTGCCAAGGCTTTCCCTTATTTCCCCTAGATGCTGATGGGTAAAGGGCTTATACCAGGATACGTTGTTGTTCCTCCAGCTGTAATGCGAGGTGGCGGATAGACTCACCCCGGCCCCGGTACTCCCGGTCACGGCGTTGATGTGAACGGGGTTTTCCAACAGTTTTGCCTGTGCCAAGGGCAAGAGGGCCAATTGGATCCCCGTTGCAAAACAGCCCGGATTGGCAATATGCCTTGCATTCCGGATTTCCGCCTTTTTTAGTTCGGGAAGGCCGTATACAAAGTTCCTGTCTCCCAGGACGGCATCCGCCGCCAACCTAAAGTCGTTGCTCAGGTCTATGATCCGGGTATCCTTGGAAAAATCGTTTTCCGTTAAAAACTTGGTAGAGTTCCCATGTCCCAAGCACAGGAAGACCACGTCTACATCCGGGTTTATGGTTCCTGTAAACATTAGGTCCGTTACCCCTAACAGATCGGGATGGGCCGTCGTTATTTTTTTATCGGCCCTGGTGGTGCTATATACAAAGTCGATTTTGGCATTGGGATGGTTCAAGAGAATCCGGATGAGTTCGCCACCCGTATAACCGGAACCTCCAACGATTCCTACTTTAATCATGTTGTTGATTTACGTGGTTGTATATTTTTCCGGCATTGGACAGTATTTTTATAAAGCCCTTGGCATCGTCCGCCGTCCAGCCCTTGTTCATTTCCCCGTAACTGCCAAAAGAAGCGTTCATGAGGTCGTGGGGAGAGGAGATACCGTTCAGTTCAAACCGGTAGGGATGAAGGCTTACAAAGACATCGCCCGAAACATTTTTTTGGGTATCGGTAAGGAAGGCTTCGATATTCCGCATCACTTCATCCAAATAATTGCCTTCGTGCAACAGCATACCGTAGAAGTTGCCCTGTTGCTCCTTCTGGAACTGTTGCCATTTGCTCAAGGTGTGTTTTTCCAAAAGATGGTGTGCCTTTATAATGATCAAGGAAGCGGGCGCCTCAAAGCCTACCCTTCCCTTAATGCCTATAATGGTATCGCCGACATGGATGTCCCTGCCGATGGCATATTTGGAGGCGATGGCCTCCAGTTTTACGATATTGTTTACGGGGGTATCGTTTTCACCGTCCACGGCAATCAGCTCTCCTTGGTGGAAGGTCAATTGCAAATGTCCCGGATCCGATTCCTGAAGTTGACTGGGATAAGCACTATCCGGAAGGGATTTATGGGAGGTAAGGGTTTCTTCCCCCCCAACGGAAGTGCCCCATAGGCCTCTGTTCACGGAATATTTGGCCTTTTCCCATGGGTAGTCTATCCCATTGTTCTTCAGGTATTCAATTTCGGCCTCCCTGGCCAGTCTGTTATCCCTTATGGGGGTGATGATCTCTATTTCCGGGGCAATTATCTGGAAGATCATGTCAAACCTGACCTGATCGTTCCCCGCCCCGGTACTGCCGTGGGCAATGTATTTGGCTCCTACCTTTTTAGCGTAGTTGACAATTTCGATCGCCTGTATGATCCGTTCCGCACTCACCGAAAGGGGGTAGGTATTGTTTTTTAGGACATTGCCAAAGATCAGATATTTCACTACTTTTTCATAAAAGGTCTGTACGGCATCTATAGAAGTGTAGCTACTTGCTCCCAGTTCCAACGCTTTCTTATGGATAACATCAATTTCCTCCTTGGAAAATCCGCCGGTATTCACACTTACGGCATGTACTTCAAAGCCTTTTTCCTTGGATAGGTATTTTGCGCAATAGGAAGTGTCCAATCCACCGCTATATGCCAATATTAATTTTTTCATTATTAACTATTATATGATTTAGGAACCCAAAATGGATATCCTTATTTCGTTTTCTTGTTTAAGAACAGGGTTTCCTTTATACTTCTTAACCTTTGGAAGGCCTTGGAATTTAATTTTTCCTTGGGAGTCTGTTTATTTACGGTAGCGGGATCGTAAAGCATCCCCGTACAAAGGCACATTTTCTGTTCCGTCCTGGTCAGGATATCGAAATTCTTACAGGTCTGACAGCCTTTCCAAAATTCTGGATCGGTAGTCAGTTCCGAAAAGGTAACCGGTTTATACCCCAGTTCATAGTTCATTTTCATTACCGCCAATCCGGTAGTGATGCCAAAGATCTTTGCATTGGGAAATTTGGACCGGGAAAGCTCAAAAATTTCCTTCTTGATCTTTTTGGCCAATCCTTGGTTCCGGTAATCGGGATGTACGATCAAGCCCGAATTGGCCACGAATTTCTCGTGTCCCCATACCTCAATATAACAGAAACCGGCAAATTTATCCCCGTCCAAAGCGATGATGGCGTTTCCGTTCTGGAGTCTTTTTTGAATATATTCCGGGGTTCGTTTTGCAATTCCGGTACCTCTAACCTTGGCCGATTCCGCAATAGTTTCGCAGATAATCTCGGCATATTTAAAATGGGAATCGTTAGCAATAACAATCTTCATTGACGTTGCTTTTTAGAATTAAAATTAAAAATCGAGGTTTCTTGAGAGGGGAAATGGACTCACCTATTTCCATAAAAGAGTAGCACCCTTACGGGCGACGACGAGTAGGTGTAAACGAATAAGCAAGGCTTACGGCTTCGTTAAATATTGATATGTTGGAAGTCTTATTCATTATCGACATCAAAAGTACAAATAAAAATGATTTATCGGGGGTTAAAGTTCAATTTTTATGAAATAGCAGCTTTTTATTATGTAATCTAATGATTTCATAGATCATAAAACCATATACTGCAATATATTCAATAAACAAAAGGAGCCGATTTTCCCTGTATTCCTCGTTGGAATAGGCCCAATAGCTTAAGATGATCGTGAGGGACCATACAATGGGAAATCTGAATTCGGTAAACAGGCACAGGAGCACCAAAAAGATCACATACCAGGGATGTACGGTGGTGGATAGAAAATAGTATAGGCTAAGTATCCACAGCATGGAGGTAATAAGGGTATCGATTCTTTCGTTTTTCCGGATAAAAGTAATCAGGACTATGGCGGAAACAATAATCCAGGGAATAATTTTCCCATAGGCCTTAATAAGTTCCCAAGGCTTGGCGCCCCATTGTACCCCGATATATTTTACAAGGTTGTACAGTCCGGCATTGAATTCGAAATTGGAGAACCATAGTCCTATGCTCCGGGAATAGTTGGCTATAAATTCCGGTGCATGAAAAGGGAGGACCAGGAGTAGGCAGACGCCCCCTATAATACCGAAGAAGGGTATACTTTTCCTGGGGCCAAAATATTTTAGGAAGAGCGGAAGGAAAATCAGGGGTATTAGCTTTATGGAAATGGATAGGGCATATAGTACCGCTGCAGGTTTCCATTTTTTTTGGAACAAAAGATAGAGCGACGCCACGAAGAAAAAGAGCATGACTCCCTCGAAATGAAGGTTCCCGGTTAGTTCCAGAATGACCAGAGGGTTTAGGAAATACCAGAATATTAGATGGGGAGGCCGATTTAGCTTTGACAACAATTTGCGGCCAAAATAAAATATCCCCAGGTCGGCCAAAATTATAACGATCCGCATAACCATTAGACTGCCTAAGGTGCTACCGCCGGTAAGTAGGGCGGCAAGCGCAAAGATCAATTGGTTCAAGGGCGGATAATTGCTATAATGGGATGCACTTAGTTCCCCCATGCCCTTATGGAGCTCCATGGCATTGGGTATTTTATGGTGTATGTCCAAGATCAGGTCTTTCGGAAGGTGTAGGTAAGGATTGATTCCATGGACAATCATTTGTCCGTCCCACACAAACCGATGGAAGTCCTGGGATAGGTCGGGCTCCGCAAAGAGGAATACCAACCGGAAAAGGGTTCCCGAAACCACCAGGAACTTAAAGTTCCATTTTTCAAACTGGATCAGTTTGTAGCATAAATAAAAGAGGGCCAAATAAAGGGTGAGCAGTTTAAAAAAATCCGTCCTGGGCAAATCATATCCAAAGGATATATAGAACAAGAGGGAAGCGAATATCATTAAAATCGGAAAGGTGTGAAGTTTCCAATAAGTAATAGCTCGCTTTATCATGGCTTTAAATGTTCGTTATTGTCGTCTTTGCCATTTTTCAAAATAAAGACCAAATATAACATAATTTAAGGTTCTGGGCCACTAGCCAGAAGCCATTAGCCAAAAGTTATAACCTTCAACCTTGAGCACGCCAAAAGTCCTCCCCCTAACCCCCTCCCAAGGATAATGGCGCTAACTTAGTATAATTATTTATATTTTCGATACTTGCCCTGCTTTGTCCGCCTTTCGTATGTTCTGCCAGGTTTTCGCTTTTGCAGTAGTTGTTTACGTATCAGGTGTTCCAGTTCTTCTACGACCCGTTGACCATCTATTGTATACTCTTCCCTTTTTGTCAATAAGAAGATCCTTATTAAGCGTATAGAATTTTTGAATGAAGTCTTCTTTGGGGGAAAAAGGCAAGTCTTTGATGCTTGCGTAGATTATTTTCCGTATCAGATTATAGGCGGCCAATGAGACAGTGAGCTCTTTGAGCGCCATTTCAGGGGTTTTGGACCGTAATATATTGATGTCCATGATGGTTTTGATCTCGCGGATACTGATCTCTATATCCCATCTGGTAAGATAAAGTAACTGGATCTCCTGTTTTCCTATCTTTTTGTCCAGGACGGTGGTATGGAGTATGTACTCTTTCCCGTCGGGACTCCGGCATACGATCCGCCGAAGTAAAAACGTATTCGCTTTCTCGTTTTCCTTTAACCATTTAGACCTATTTTTGGGTGCCTTTATGCGGATGATTTCATCCCCCTCACCGAGGGTTTCCACCAATTCATAGCTTCTTTCCCGTTTTGCGGGCACCACCAGTTCAACCCCACTGCGCTTGCATTTGGAAATAATCTCATAACAATTGTAAAGATCGTCCAGGAGCAACAATGAACCGGCCGGAAGTCCGTCGACCATTTCATAGAACAATGACAACTCGCTTACGTGCCTGTTCGATAACCTGAAGCCGTAGAGCTGGCCGGTCCCCCTTTCCGTGATGGTTTCCAGCAGCCCTTGGGGATACCCCCCGCTTTCTTCGCCCTGATGCCTCACGCCGTATTCCTCTCTAATGCTTACGGTATCCTGAAGCTGCAAGTAGGTCCCGTCGCCTATCAGCACCCTGTATCCGTGCCAATGGGAATAGGAATTCCCTGCACCATTGATACGGCTGCCCCTGAACAGTTCTTCGGCAAGACCGATGGGAAGGCGTTCCCGTGCCTTACTGTAGGCAGCGGTGTTGAGCGAAATGTCTTTATCCAGGCTTTTGGGCAGATTCAGGGCGTACTTCTTTGGACGGCCTGCTTTTTTGTCAGAGGATTGTTGGTCCAAAACCCTCTCCTGTCCCAACTGCGCCTCCAGTGCTTCCATGGCCTGCTGTTTATGCTGCCGGTGGATCATATAGTACAGATCCACAGAGTTCTTTAAGGTCTTGTCCTGCTGGACGGCTGTTAAAACCATCGTAAGCAACGTATTCTTGGAAGTGAAAACACGGGTTCGGCTTTTTACACCTTCCGGTTCGTGGTCTGCAACATAGGGGAACTCTTTCTCCAACAGGCCTATGATATTGCCCATTTTACACTCTTGGATACTCGTGCTTATTGCCAATGACCTGTTCAGTTTCATAGCATCTCAGTTTTAAACTGTACTAAGATAATAAAAATTTTAAGTTAGCACCATTA
>DATGQM010000124.1:0-5376 GCA_035304205.1 Arenibacter sp.
ATGATGTTTGGGGAAAAAGATCGGATTGGGTCGATTTGACCTCCAGCATCGGGGAAGAGAAGATCTCATTGGTTATCCTGGACCATTCGGGGAACGCAGGATATCCGACCTATTGGCATGCCAGGGGCTACGGACTCTTTGCGGCCAATCCTTTGGGCCAGGAAGTTTTTAGTGACGGCAAGGAAAGTTTAAACCTCTCCCTTGAACCGGGGGAGGACATAACCTTTAAACATCGTATCATAGTAGCCAGTAAGGATATGGGGAAATCCGAACTGGATTCCCGATTTGCCCAATTTTCAAAAGAATAGACCCTATCAAGTCCAATTGCACAATAAACTATAATTTAATTTAAACATACCATAATGGGAAACCGAAGAAATTTCATTAAAAGGACCACCTTGGCAAGTACGGGGATCGTTATAGGGGCATCCGCATTTTCCGCCAAATCGTACGGAAATATAGTAGGGGCCAATGACCAGATCAACTTAGGTTCTATAGGGGTCCGGGGCCGCGGGAAGGATCTGTTGGAGAATTTTGCGAAAATGTACAAGGATGGAGTAAGGATAAAGACCATATGCGATGTGGATTCCTCCTTTTTAAAGGAACGGGTTGACCTTGCCGCAAGCTATCAAAATGGCAACAGAGCAGGTACCGCGGAGGATATGCGACGGGTATTCGAAGATAAGGATATCGATGCGGTAATCATAGCTACGCCAAACCATTGGCATGCCTTATCCACCATTTGGGCCTGTCAGGCCGGAAAGCATGTATATGTAGAAAAACCCAGTTCCCATAATGTTTGGGAAGGACGAAAAATGGTGGAGGCAGCAAGGAAATATGACCGATTGGTGCAAGTAGGATTTCAAAACCGTTCCATAAGCAATGTTATGCAGGCTATGGAATTCCTGCACAACGGGGGTATCGGGGAGGTATTTATGGCCAGGGGCACCTGTTTTAAGCCAAGGGACTCTTTTGGTATTTCGCCAGATAGCGCACCCCCTGCCAACCTAAATTACGACCTTTGGTTGGGACCGGCTACCTATAGGCCCTATAACGAAAAAAGGGGACACTACAATTGGCACTGGCACTGGAATACCGGAAACGGGGATACCGGAAATCAGGGACCGCATCAATTTGATGTGGCGCGGTGGGGACTTAACAAGAACGAACATCCAGTAAAAGTACAGTCCATGGGCGGCATCTTTGGCATATCGCCCCAAGAATGCTCCCAAGAAACCCCCAATACCCAAACTTCCGTGTTTGAATATGCGGATGGAAAAATATTGGAATTTGAGACCCGAGGAAGATATACCAACCATGAGGCCAATTTAGGAATCAAGATAGGCAATATGTTTTATGGTACCAACGGATGGATGGAAGTGAACGGTGACACCTGGAAGGCCTACAAGGGTAAGGATACCGAGCCTTTCGCAGGTTCCGAAATGGGTGCCGGAGCGGCAATTGGCGGCGACAGCTCATTTCGGACCGCCCCCGACAGCAAGGGGCATTTTGGGAACTTTATAGACGGACTACGTTCCACGGATCCCAAAGTCCTTAATTGCGATGTAGAAGTGGGCCATGTATCTACCGTGCTCCCACTAATCGCCAATGTTGCCTATAAGGTAGGGGAAACCTTAAAATTTGATGGAAAGACCGAACAGTTTATCGACAACAAGGAAGCGGATGCCATGCTCACCAGAAAATACAGGGCCCCATATGTAGTGCCGGAGAAGGTTTAGGATTATTGTTATGGAGTTATCATGTTATCTAGAGTTTTTGTCATCCGAAGCAGTTGTTTCCCAATATGGTAGTTAAAAACACTACATTTAAAAATCTTAAATAAAAGTATGGATTTTTTATTTGTTAATTTGATTGCATTAATAATTGGGGTTGCATCAGGCGTACTTGCTTCTTATATTTTCTTGACCAAATACTTAAAAAACAAGGTTCCAAATATAAAAATATCTAACTTCGTTAGTTTAAGGGAATTTCAAGGTGAATGGAATTATTTTCTTAAATTCGTTAATCATACTGATTGTGAAATTTTTGATGTTAGGGTCGAGTTAACATTATATAAGCCAATAGGTGATATAAACGGGACAAACTTACAAGGCAAGGATGTAGTTTTAAAAGATAATTTTTTTTCATATCTTTCTAAAAGTGATCTTAACGATGAAAGAAATTTACACGCCTTAAGAGTTAGAACTACAACGGATATTTTAGGAATGTGGGATGATCAGTCATCATTTTTAAGATTAACCGTTATTGCTAGGCACTCTCTTTCTGGGCTAAATAAGGTTTTTGTAAAGGACTATAAATCCAAAGATTTAATAGTCAAAAAGAAATTTATGTCAGGGGACGACTTAAGCGTTTATAATGGAAACATTTAACATCACTATGCAATTACGGCATTAAAATTGCGTTATATTTGTAGTAGGTATAATTTAGTTGTGAATCTAAATACTGAAGACATGAAAACTAAGAGAGATATTATTGGAGGGTAATTATTACTTAACGCTTTAAAAAATAACAAAAAAAAGGACAGATGATATCTGTCCTTTTTTTTGTTATTGATTTCGACCTTGGTTGGCTGAAAATTATCCCATCCATAACAGCATAAGTTGATAACATGATAACTTTTAAACTAAAAATTAAAGGTTGCCCCCAACAGAAAATTAATTCCGGCCTGGGGATAATAACCCGCTCCTTCAATGGTAGTAATGTTCCCCGGGACGGAATAATCGTCATCATAGGTATAGAAAAATCCGTTGGATTCATATAGGCTGTCAAAAATATTATTGATCAGGCCAGAGAGCACAATGTTTTTAATAAAACCATTGGTCCAGATTATATATTTCACATTGATATCGGTTTGGGAGTAGGCGTCCAGCACCGAGCTTTTGGCGTCTATGTTCCCCATATATTGTTTCCCCACATATTTGGTCAACAAACTCAATTGTAAATTAGTATTGGGCAGATAGGTGAGGATATTCCCGGCAACAAGGTTCGGGGAAAAAGAAATATGGGTGTTTCCCAGGTTTACCAGGCTTCCATCACGCTCAAAAACAAAATTCTTGTTCCTATTATCGCTTAGGGCCACATTGGGACGAAGTATAAATTTGTTCCCCAGGGCAACCGTCGCATCCATCTCCAACCCCAATCTATAGCTATCGCCTACATTGGCGCGCAAAGGTCCACCCACATCGTTCAGTTCCCCGGTAAGCACCAACTGATCCTTGTATTTCATATAATAGATATTGGTATTCAACCGTACACCTGATGAGATATGACGCCATCCCATTTCGATATCGTCCAATTTCTCCGGTTTGGGGCTGCCGCTCTCATAATCGTTCCTATTGGGCTCACGGTTGGCCTTGGCATAGGAGAGGTAAAAACTATTATGGGCATTTAGGTCATAGGTGACCCCGCCCTTGGGATTGAAAAATTTGAAGCTATCATCCACTATACCAGTTTCCTCCCCATTGGCCGTATAGCCAACGGCCCGGTATTGCAGGTCCCCATATACGCTCCAATGGCTATCCAATTGAAAATTTGCCTTGGCAAAAACATTAAGGTCGTTCTTGCTGGAAGTATCATCATAGTATCTATCCAAATAATCCCTGTTATTGGAAAAACGTGCCCAAATAATTTCCCCAAAATGGTCTCCCTCATACTTGTTCCAACCTCCTCCAAGAATTACGTCCAGTTTTTCATTTTGGTAATTGGCAGAGAACGTAGTCCCGTAGAAGTCGTTATCCAGCCATCTTCTCCGGATCAGGTCGGTGGTGTTTATAATTTCCCCATCCATAGCAAACGGTGTTATCCCATAGGTTTCAAAATCATCACCTTGCCTATACTGCTCAAAATACCCTTCCCCCTGGGTGTAGTGCACCGCTAGATTGGTGTTCCAGTTATCCGAAAGTTTTTGGTTCCAATGCAATTGAAAGTGATTTTGTTTATAATCGTCCACTTCGTTGTCATAAAATTTAATTTCCCCGTTCCCATCGGTATACATACCCGCCGTGTTGAAGGTCCTGTTGGTCTCCAGGGTAGCCTTATCTATTCCGTTCCATGCCTGGTAGGTAGTTTGATGCCCCCCGAACATCAGTGCTTTTATCAAGGTACGATCGGACATATAGGCGCCCTGTAAAAAATAGGAATCCAATTCCGAAGCGGCCCTATCGATATAGCCATCGGAAGTTATCCTGGATAATCGGCCCGAGAACTCTATATGGTCGTTCAGTAATCCCGTACTGAATTTCAAATTGTTCTTTAAAGTGTTAAAACTACCTGCCGAGGAATTGATTTCGCCGTAGGCTTCTGGTGAGACCACATCCGTAAGGATATTTAAACTGGCCCCAAAAGCACCAGAACCGTTGGTGGATGTACCCACCCCCCTTTGTAATTGCAGGCTCTCGGTAGAGGAGGCGAAATCGGGCATGTTCACCCAAAAAGTACCATGCGATTCGGAATCGTTGTAGGGAATACCATTTATGGTAACATTTACACGGGTGGCATCACTACCGCGCACGCGGATCCCGGTATAGCCTACTCCCGCACCAGCATCGGTGGTGGTCACCACCCCTGGCATAAAATTCATCAGGACCGGAATGTCCTGCCCTAAATTTCTGGATGCAATCTGGTTTTTGGTAAGATTGGAGAAGGTGACGGGCGATCGTTCAGTGGCCCGGACTGCGGACACTAGGACCTCATCAAGGGCAATTTCGCTCCCCATCAGGGAATCTTTAGGTTTTTCTTGGCCGAAGGTCGACAGTACGACACCAAAGACGGCCATTGTTGTGAACATAGTTTTCATTCGTAATACATTTGTTACGAATAAAAGGGGCTATTATTCTTGTTAAAAATTGATTTTTGTTTTTTCCGATACAAAATGGCATCGAAAATAAAACGTTGGAAATTCCAAATCGCGATTTTCGCATCCCTTGGCAGCATTACCCGCCCAGGTTCCTTGGGTATAATCTCAGCCTACATTTGGTAAGCACCCCTTTGAGATGACGGCAAATCTACGTCGCCAAATATCATTTTCAAAATTATTGTGCCAAAATAATTAACTTTTATTTGTGGGCGATTCGGGGCGTAAATACGTATTTTAGGAGTATGTCTATCCATACGGGCCGTAACAATGAACAAGAGCAAGAACA
Organism: Arenibacter sp.; assembly: GCA_035304205.1. Classification (GTDB taxonomy): domain Bacteria; phylum Bacteroidota; class Bacteroidia; order Flavobacteriales; family Flavobacteriaceae; genus Arenibacter. The sequence continues at coordinate 5,163 of DATGQM010000124.1, forward strand.
GGTTTACCCTAAAAATAATATTCAGTTACTTCATTCTAGCAATTTTGACCTTGGTAGTTGCCTATTTTATGGTATCTGAAATCAGGGTATATGTTTCTACGGAGACCAATAGTGAAAATGATACCAAATTATTAAAAACAGGTTCCTTGCTCACCGAATTATATCAGGCCGAAAGCCTCTCCAAATTGGCACTTCAAAAAGGAACGCCCAAAAG
>DATGQM010000125.1:0-6636 GCA_035304205.1 Arenibacter sp.
TCATTGGTCCTTTTCGGGATTATTGGTTACAGTTATCTGGGAATACGCGAATTTCCTTCCATTGATCCCGCACAGGTTTCCGTAAGGACCAATTACTCGGGTGCCAATGCCGATATTATAGAATCGCAGATAACCGAACCCCTAGAGAAATCCATCAATTCCATTGATGGCATTAGGAACATTACCTCCTCTAGCACCCAAGGTTCCAGTAGGATCAATATCGAGTTTAATCTGGATAAAAATCTGGAAGAAGCGGCCAACGACGTTCGTGATAAAGTGTCCCAGGCAGCGAGAAGCTTACCCGATGATATCGATGCCCCCCCGGTAGTTTCCAAGGCCGATGCAGATGCAGAACGAATTATCTCCATGACCGTACAAAGTGATGCGAAGAATATTTTGGAACTTTCGGATTATGCGGAAAACGTAATCGCCCAGCGTATAGAAACTATCCCCGGGGTAAGTAGCGTACAGATATGGGGGCAAAGGAAATACGCTATGCGGCTTTGGATAGATCCAGTAAGACTAACTTCTTATGGGGTCACCGTCTCGGATGTACATAGTGCCCTCTTGGCCCAGAACATAGAATTGCCCTCCGGAAAGCTCACCGGTGCCAATACGGAACTTACCGTTAAGACCATTGGAAACTTGGCTACCGAGGAAGATTTTAACAACATCATTATTTTTACCGAAGGGGAAAAGGTAGTGCGGCTAAGCGATATAGGGAGAGCGGCACTGGAAGGTGAGAACATGGAAACCAAGATGAGCGATTCCGGGCAGCCTATGATCGCGGTAGCGGTAGTGCCACAGCCCGGGACCAATTATCTGGAAATTGCGGATGCCTTTTATTTGGAGTACGAAAAACTTAAAAAGGACCTACCGGAAGATTTCAAATTAAACGTGGTCATAGACGATACCGTATTTGTAAGAAAAGCGGTGACCGAGGTAGCGGAGACACTTCTGATCTCCATAACACTCGTTATTTTGGTCATATTCCTATTTTTTAGAAAATGGTCCTTGGCCCTGCGTCCCTTGATCGATATTCCCGTTTCGTTGATCTTCACATTTTTTATCATGTGGATCTTTGGGTTTTCCGTAAACGTGCTTACCCTTTTGGCCATTGTACTGGCCACGGGGCTTGTGGTAGATGACGGCATTGTGGTAACCGAGAACATTTATAGGAAAGTAGAGGAAGGGATGCACCCCATACAGGCTGCCATTAAAGGTTCCAATGAGATATTTTTTGCGGTAATCTCTATCTCCGTGACCTTGGCCGCAGTGTTTCTCCCGGTTATATTTTTGGAAGGATTTGTAGGCAGGCTATTTAGGGAATTTGGTGTGGTCCTAGCGTCTGCGGTACTGATATCCGCTTTTGTATCCTTAACGTTGACCCCCATGTTGAATGCCTATCTAATAAAACCTGGCAAGCAAAAGCATTCCAAATTTTACAATGTCACTGAAAAATATTTTGTTAGGATGAACCGATCCTATGCCAGTTCGTTGGAGGCTTTTATGAAACGAAAGTGGCTCAGTTTTCCAATTTTGTTAGTGTGTATTGGAGGTATAGGACTTTTTTACAATTTACTCCAAAAAGAGACCGCTCCTTATGACGACCGTAGTTTTGTCAGCCTGAATATTACGGCACCCGAAGGTTCCTCTTATGAGTATATGGATCGTTATATGGACCAGATCACCGAGCTTATAAACGATTCCATTCCCGAGAAAAAAGTGAGCTTGGTCATGACCTCGCCCGGTTATGGAAGCTCTACGGTAAATAGTGGTCGCGCCCATATCGCATTGGTAGACCCTGGGGACAGGGAGCTTTCCCAGGATGAAATTGCAACTAATCTTGCCCAATGGACAAAAACCTACGTAGGGGCAAAAGCCAACGTATCCCAAAAACCTACTATTTCGGTAAACCGAAGGGGTGGTCCGCCCATACAATATATCATTCAGGCCCCCAATTTTGAAAAATTGAAGGAGAAAGTTCCAGAGTTTATGGCAGAAGTGGAAAATGATCCTACTTTTTCTTATTCCGATGTGGATCTTAAATTTGACAAACCGGAAATTTATGTAACCATAGATAGGGAAAAAGCGGAAAGTTTGGGTGTTTCGGTAATGGATGTGGCGCAAACGCTACAACTGTCCCTTAGCGGTGGCCGTTTTGGTTATTTTTTAATGAATGGCAAACAATATCAAGTGATAGGTCAATTTGATAAAAAAGACCGGAGCACACCAGTAGATCTTACCTCCATATTTGTTAAGAACAAGGACGGGATCCTGATTCAATTGGATAACCTGGTAAATACATCGGAACATAGCAGTCCCCCGCAATTATTTCACCATAACCGATATATGTCCGCCACGGTATCCGCCAACCTTGCCCCCGGAAAAAGTTTGAGCGATGGTATCGATGCTATGGATCGGATAAGGGGAGAGGTACTGGACGATCAATTTACAACGGATTTGGGCGGGGAATCAAGGGATTTTGTAGAGAGCAGTTCCAATACCCTTTTTGCCTTCGGCCTTGCCCTTTTGCTCATCTACCTTATTTTGGCGGCACAATTTGAAAGTTTTATAGATCCGTTTATCATTATTCTTACCGTCCCCATGGCCGTGGCAGGTGCCATGTTCTCACTTTGGCTATTTGGGCAGACATGGAATATTTTTAGTCAGATCGGCACCATCATGCTTATCGGTCTGGTCACCAAAAACGGAATCCTGATCGTTGAGTTCGCCAACCAGCTTCGGGAACAGGGAATTCCAAAGGGCCGGGCAATTCTTGAAGCTTCGGAATCTAGATTGCGCCCCATTTTAATGACCAGTCTGACCATTGCCCTTGGAGCGCTCCCCATTGCGGTTGCCTTAGGGGCGGCCTCGACCAGCAGAATGGGCATGGGCGTTGTAATCGTTGGCGGGACTATGTTCTCTTTAATTTTGACCTTATTTGTAATACCCGCCATATATTTCATGTGGTCCAGGGAAAAAAAACATCGTCCTGAATTTGACAATTTGGAAAAATATGAAAATGAGCTACAGCCTTCCTAAAATTACCTTTTCCCTTTTTATTTTTTTCGGAGGATCCATATATGCCCAACAGCTATTGACCGTAGCGGATGCGGTGGAAATTGCCTTGGAAAACAACTATGGGATAAAACTTGCCCAGAATAATCTAAGGATAGACCAGAACAACCTTACTTGGGGAAATGCGGGGATCCTGCCCCGGGTAGAAGCCAATATCGTGGACAATAATAGCATTCAAGATCTTTCCCAGGTCCGATCGGACGGCAGTATCGTGGAGAATTCCAATGCCAAGAACAATAGCCTTAATTATGGTGTCCGGATGGATTGGACCCTGTTCAACGGCTTTGGGATGTTTGCCCGCTATGATCAGTTAAAGCAATTGGAAGTTTTGGGGGAGACCCAATTAAAACAGACTATCTTGGATAGGGTAAGCAATACCATGGTCACTTATTACGAACTGGTACAGCAAAAACAAGAAATTGCGGCAATGGATAGTACCTTAATGATTTCGCAACAACGGGTAGAGCTTGCAGAGAACCGTTTTACTATTGGGAAGGCCTCCAAGTTGGAGGTATTGAACGCCCAAGTGGATATAAATACGGACAAGACATTGTACGCTAGACTGATGGAGCGGTATGCACATACGAAGATAAGGCTCAACGAAATCCTGGCCCGGGATCCCAAAACGGATTTTACCGTTGCGGAATTCATGCTGGTAGACGAATCCTTATCCCTTCCCACTTTGGAAACCTTGGCCAAGGAACAAAACCCCGATCTACAGGCCCAACTTATCAATAACCGCATAGCCGAACTCGAATTAAAGCGGGTGCGTGCCGCCCGGTATCCCACCATTGTCGGTACAACGGGATATAATTTCAGCGAATCGGAATCGAGTCTGGGCTTTACTACCAGTTCCTCCGCCCAAGGATTTAATTATGGTATAAGTGCCAGTGTCAATATTTTTGATGGCTTTAATCAAAAACGGAACGAACAGGTAGCCAAAATACAATTGGAAAATGCCGAGATCGCCGTTAAACAACAGGTCCAGACCCTACAATCGCAATTGGAGATAGCCTATCAGACCTATTTGACCAATGTAAGTCTAATAGTGGTAGAGGAAAACAATGAGGCCATAGCCAGGGAAAATATGGATATTACGGTAGAGAAATTCAGGATTGGTACTATTTCTACCTTGGAGTTCAGAACGGCCCAACAAAACTATATCAATGCAAAAGTACGTTTCAGCGAGGCCACTTATCAGGCCAAGCTATCGGAAATCATGCTAAAACAGCTTGCGGGAAATTTAACCTTGTAGATCTTGGATATGAGACTGGCCTCCATCGATATCTTAAGGGCAATTACCATGGTATTGATGATCTGGGTAAACGACTTTTGGACATTGACGGAAGTACCCAAATGGCTTGAACACGCATCGCACGGTGAAGACTACCTTGGTTTTTCCGATATTATTTTTCCACTATTTTTATTTATCGTAGGTCTTAGTATTCCGTTTGCCATAGACAACCGACTTGCAAAAAAGGAAGGGACGGTCTCCATTGTAAAACATATCCTGATCCGGTCTTTATCTTTATTGATTATCGGTTTTTTTATGGTCAATTATGAAACGGCCCATAGTGGAAGTATGTTGATCGGAAAATATTTCTGGTGCCTGCTCATGGCCTTGGCAGTAGTGCTCATATGGATAAATTGGAAAAAGAGTCCAGTTCCCCAAAAATGGTATATCGTGTTGCAGGTGAGTGGAGCTATGATCCTTGTATTCCTTGCGGTGGTATATAGGGGCGGGGAGGCCGGCCAAAACGGAATGGCCCCGCAATGGTGGGGTATCTTGGGCCTTATTGGTTGGGCCTATGTCCTAAATGCCCTTGCGTATCTTTTTAGTAGGGGAAACTTATTTTTCATAGCGTTTTTATGGTTGGTCTTAAATCTGCTCTCGGTTATGGACCAGACCGAAATGGCTATGGATCCCCATGGTTTTTTACGTTATTTTTCGACGATCTTTTCGGGTACGATACCTGCCTTTACCACGGCCGGCCTATTGGCATCCATGATATATAAAAGAATGCGAGGCAGTAAGATGGATCGGGTCTATGGCATCTTGATCGTTTTGGGAGTCCTGAATATCGTATACGGGTTGGCAGTTAAACCCTTATGGGGAATATCCAAGCTACAGGGAACCCCATCCTGGTTGGCAATATGCACGGGAATGGGGTTTTTACTGTATGTACTTATCCATTATATTGCCGATGTTAAAAAACACACCGGTTGGGCAAAAATTATTGCCCCTGCGGGAACGGCCACTTTGACCTGTTATATGGTCCCATATTTTATATATCCCATAAGTACCCTTATGGGCATACGGCTCCCGGAATTTTGGAATATGGGCATTCTTGGCCTTTTTACTTCCCTAGTTTTTTCCCTATCGGTAGTTGTCTTCACCGGTTGGCTGCAACGGAGGGGATATTCGTTGAAATTGTGAATATCGTTTTGAGTTAAGAGTTATGAGTTAAGGGTACAGGGTTCATAACTCAATAACTCATAACTTATTATTATTTGCCGATCCGATATAACCTACCTTGGTCGGTGATGGTATATAGGGCACCATCGATTCCTTCCGTGATATCCCTAAAGCGCTGTTTTTCATCGGAAAGCAGTCTTTCCTCACCTACAACCTTATTGTTCTTGATTAGGATCCTACAGATGTGCATGCCACTGAGGGCGGAAATAAACAAATTGTTCTTCCATTCCGATATTCCTTTCCCGCTATAAAAGGTTATTCCACTTGGGGAAATCACGGGATCCCAATAGTAAACGGGCTGTTCCAAGCCTTCTTTTTGTTGGATTACGGCACCGATCTTATCCCCGGAATATTCAATACCATAGGTAATTATTGGCCAACCATAGTTCTTTCCCGGTTCTACACGGTTAATCTCATCACCGCCCCTCGGGCCAAATTCCGTTTCCCATAGATCCCCGGTAACGGGATGAAGTGCTATTCCTTGCACATTGCGATGACCATAGGAATATATTTCGGGGCGGGCATTAGCCTTCCCGATAAACGGATTGCCCGCTACGGGTTTCCCATCGGTAGTAATACGTACGATCTTGCCCAATCCTGAATTGAGGTCCTGTGCCTGTGGACGTGTTTCCAGATCGGATCGTTCCCCGGTACTTACCAGCAGGTTGCCGTCCTTTGTAAACAGTATGCGCCCCCCAAAATGTAGGGCTCCCTTATAAGCAGGTGTTGCACGGTAGATAACGGCAACGTTCTCCAAACTCTTTTCGTTAGCAGAAAGTTTGCCCTTGGCCACGGCCGTAACATTTCCTTCGTCCATGGGTTCCGAGAATACCCAATAGACCATCTTGTTCTTGTTAAAGTCGGGATCGACGCAGACCCCTAACATACCGCCCTGTCCGGCAGGGTCCGCCTTTGGGATTCCCGTCAATTTATCGCCCACTTCTCCTGCAGCGGTTACAATCCGCATGGTGGCATCCTTCTCGGTCACGATAAACCTGCCGTCCGGAAGCGCTGCTATTCCCCAGGGCCGCTCCAGGTCGGTCGTTAAAATGTTGCTGTCATAGGAAGCCTTTGTGGTA
>DATGQM010000126.1:0-7905 GCA_035304205.1 Arenibacter sp.
AATCGTTATGTACAAAGAAACCCAATTCCATCGAATTGTACTATTTTTGGGGTCGATAGTAAATTATTCACGTAAAAAAAATAAGCTTTGGAAACAGCATTCGATATTACGCTTCAGAATAGAAAAATACTCTATAAATTTTTAAAGGAAACGCCTCGGGAGCAACTATTGCGAATCCCCGAAGGATACCGTAACAATATATGGTGGAATATCGCCCACGTCGTGGTAACCCAACAGTTGTTGGTATACAAATTAGGGGGACAGGAAATGAGGGTGGATAACGCCCTGATAGAAAAGTTTAAAAAGGGGACCGTACCGGACGGAACGGCTACGGATGCAGAAATAGATCTGGTGACCAGACTGTTGTTCGATACCGAAAAGTGGGCACGGGAAGATTATGCCAAGGGGATATTTAAAACGTACAATGAATATACTACCAGTGTTAACATTACCCTACGAAATGTTGAAGATGCCATTTTGTTCAATGTATACCATGAGGGCATGCACCTGGGTGCCATACTTGCCCTGCTAAAGGCATTAAAAAGGGACGGGGTTTAGGAAGGCACCTTTAATTTTAGGAAACGCCCTATTTCGGGATAGGGCAAGGTCAGCCTAATGGGACCATCGGCATAGGAGGCCACTTCATAGCGTTCATAGACCAGCAGCAGGCCATCATCGGTAAACCCAATGTTCCGGGGTAGGTAAAACACGTCGTTCTCGAACATGAAGCCCGTGCTGTTTATGGATTCCGTTGCCGGGATATTTTCTTGGTCCCGAAATTTTGCCTCGGCAAAATCCTGAAACGCCAACGAATCGATAAATAGCTCCCCGATCTCTATTTCCAAGGCCTTATTTTTGTCGAAATTTAAGAATCGCGTAGTTGAGAATCCATGGGCCCCGCCCGTAAAGGAATAGGAATCCATCTGTATGGTCAATACGTTTTTATCCTCATAGGTAAGAACTCCATCAATTTTGGCCTCCCATCCTATCGGTTCGTCGGGATAGAGTTTTTTTAGTTCCAAATAACCGTTCTTGAAAGATAATATGGCTTCCTCGATAGTATTGGCCTCCATTTGATCGTCGTAGATCAGCAGGGATAGTACCTCTTCCTTAATGGCGTTGTTGATGGCCGCACTTAAAGGGTCGTTGCCCTGGGCCTTGGGAATATTAATGATGACCTGAGGGCAGTCCCCACAACTTTCCGATTTAATTTCTTGTGGTTCAAAGGCAAGTTGCCCTTCGTTTTTGCAACCCCAAATAGCGATCAAGAACAGGAAACAGGGAAAGAAGGTCTTCATAATAAGGATACGTTAAAGAACGTAGCAAAGCTACAAGATCATTGTAATCCCCGAAAGATAAAGATATATTTGTATACATAAATTTTCGTCATGAGCAAGAAAACACTAAAATTCAATAGCAGAACTATTCATGGGGGACAGTCGCCGGACGAAGCCTATGGTGCCGTAATGCCCCCTATCTATCAGACTTCCACCTTTGCCCAGACCACTCCGGGAGGACATAAGGGCTTTGAATATTCCAGAAGTGCCAACCCCACCAGGACTGCCCTGGAAAATTCTTTGGCCAGTATAGAAAGCGGAAATTACGGGCTTGCCTTTGGCAGTGGATTGGCCGCCATGGATGCCGTTATTAAATTATTGGATCCGGGGGACGAGGTAATTTCCACCAACGACCTATATGGGGGCAGTTATAGGATATTTAAGAAGATATTTGAAAAATATGGGATCGTTTTCCATTTTGTGGGCATGCGCGATGTAGCTAAGATCGGGGCGCTTATCAACAAAAATACAAAGCTCATTTGGGTAGAGACCCCTACGAATCCCATGATGAACGTAATAGATATTAAGGCCGTTTCCCAATTGGCCAAAGAACACCATATCCTACTTGCCGTAGACAATACGTTTGCTACCCCCTACTTACAACGCCCATTGGAAATGGGGGCCGATATCGTAATGCATTCCGCCACCAAATACCTGGGGGGACATAGCGACGTGGTCTTGGGGGCGTTGGTGGTAAGGGACAAGGAATTGGCCGATCGACTTTATTTTATACAGAATGCCAGTGGGGCCGTTTGTGGACCCATGGATAGCTTTTTGGTACTTAGGGGAATCAAGACCCTGCACGTAAGAATGCAGCGGCACTGTGAGAACGGGAGGGCCGTGGCGGAATTTTTGGCAAAGCACCCAAAAATAGGGAAAGTATATTGGCCCGGGCTTGCCGATCACCCCGATCACCGGGTGGCCAAGGATCAAATGAAGGATTTTGGGGGTATGATTTCCTTCGTGCCAAAAGGCGGCGATTATCGTACGGCCATAAAAATTGTTGAAAGATTACAACTTTTTACATTGGCGGAATCCCTGGGAGGGGTGGAGAGCTTGGCCGGACATCCCGCTAGCATGACCCATGCCAGTATTCCCAAGGAGGAAAGGGAGAAAAGCGGCGTAGTGGATGCCCTGATCCGGCTCAGCGTTGGTATAGAGGATGCAGACGATCTAATTGATGATCTGCAACAGGCGATTGCATAATAAAATCTGTAAAAACCATTAAAATTCGTGGCGAAACGGCATAAATACCATATTTTTGTCATCAAATTCAGTATTAACTTATTAAAAAAGAATCGACAATTAATTTTTTATGAAAGAAAAAATTGAAGCTTTTATGGACGAGGTAAAGGCCCGGAACGGCCATCAGCCCGAATTCATTCAAGCAGTACAGGAAGTAGCGGAAACCATTATACCTTTTATTTTTCAACCTGGAAACGAAAAGTATGGCGGTAAAAACCTACTTCTAAGAATGGTAGAACCGGAACGTTTAATTTATTTTAGGGTAGCATGGGTAGACGATAAGGGAGAGATAAACGTGAACAGGGGATACCGGGTTCAAATGAATTCCGCTATTGGACCCTATAAGGGGGGGCTCAGGTTCCATCCTACGGTAAATGAAAGTGTCCTAAAATTTCTCGCCTTTGAACAAGTATTTAAAAATAGCCTGACTACCCTGCCCTTGGGCGGTGGAAAAGGTGGATCCGACTTCGATCCAAAAGGGAAGTCGGACGGAGAGGTCATGCGCTTTTGCCAAGCCTTTATGATGGAGCTGTGCAGGCATATAGGCCCGGATACCGATGTCCCTGCGGGCGATATCGGGGTGGGGGGCCGGGAAATCGGCTTCCTGTTCGGAATGTATAAAAAGATTAAAAACGAATTTACAGGGGTACTTACCGGAAAGGGACTTACCTATGGCGGTTCCAAGATACGTCCCGAATCAACAGGGTACGGAACGGTGTATTTTGTACAGAGCATGTTGTGCGAGATAGAACAGACCATCCATGATAAGACCGTGGTTATCTCCGGATCGGGCAACGTGGCGCAGTATGCTACCGAAAAAGTAATCGAATTGGGAGGTAAGGTGCTTACCCTATCGGATTCGGGCGGATATATATACGACAAGGACGGCATAGATGCAGGGAAACTTGCCTTTGTGATAGACCTTAAGAACAATAAGAGGGGAAGAATCTCAGAATATATTGAAAAATATCCATCCGCGGAATATAGGGAAGGAAAAACCCCTTGGGGCGTAAAATGTGATATAGCGCTTCCCTGCGCCACCCAAAATGAGCTGGATGGCGAGGATGCAAAGTTACTCCTGAAAAACGGTTGTATCTGTGTGGCGGAAGGTGCCAACATGCCCTCTACGCCGGAGGCGGTAGATGCCTTTTTGGATGCTAGGATATTATTCGGTCCCGGAAAGGCGGCCAATGCGGGCGGAGTGGCGACCTCCGGTCTGGAAATGTCACAAAACTCGCTGCGTCTTAGCTGGACCCGTGAGGAAGTGGATAGCCGATTACAGGTAATTATGGGCGATATACACGCTGCCTGCTTAAAATATGGGAAGGAAAAGGATGGATATTGTAACTATGTAAAAGGGGCCAATATTGCTGGCTTTATGAAGGTTGCCGATACCATGTTGGCGCAGGGCGTAATATAGCCCCTATAGGATCGAACATTATTTTGGATAATAACGGGGCCGGTGGGGATAAAGTCCTGCCGGTCCTTTTTATATTATCTTTGCCGCAGAATATAGGTGTTATGCAGGTTACTACGAAAGCCATTGTTTTAACGTCCATCAAGTATGGGGACACTAGCCTGATCGTTAAGATGTATACCCAGAGCAATGGCATAAAATCCTATATCCTAAAGGGCGTTCTATCTTCCAGAAAAGGAAAGTTAAAAACGGCATATTTTCAACCCTTGGCCCAATTGGAGCTAGTGGCCGTCCATAAGGATAAGGGAACTTTGGAACATATCAGGGAGGTGAGGGCAAGTTACCATTACCAAAGCCTGCACACGCATATAGCCAAAAATGCGATCACCTTCTTTTTGGCGGAAATGTTGGGGAACGGCATCCATGAGGAGGAACCGAACAATGGGCTTTTCCACTTTTTGGAGGCGGCCCTGCAATGGCTCGATTCCAATGACGAATTTTCAAACTTCCATCTCTATTTCCTGATTTCCCTGACCCGGTACCTGGGTTTTTATCCCGATATTAAAAATATGGATTACCCCTATTTTGACCTACTGGAGGGGGAGTTTGTAAAAACGATATCCTTAAACCCTGTCCTTATAGGAGAGGAGCTCTTGTATTTTAAACGTCTACTAGGTATAAATTTTGATACCCTAAAAACTATGGACCTTAAGAAAAGGGACCGTCAGAACCTTTTAAAAACCTTAGTGCTCTATTTTGAATTACATTTAGAAGGATTTAGAAGACCGAAGTCCCTTGCGGTATTAAATGATATTTTTAGCTGATATGCAAAAGATAATATTGATATTGGTCCTCATTATTTTCCAGGGAACAAGAAGCCAGGAAATCGTAATCATGGATGAAGTGGATAGGCGGCCCATTTCCAATGTTATCGTTTTTAATGCCGATAGATCCAAAACAACGCTGTCCGATTTTGACGGAAAATGTGATCTTTCCATATTTGATGGAAGTGAAAAGTTGACCTTTAGCCATATAGGTTATCAAATTGCCAGATCTACCAAGGCACAGCTTGTAGGAAAGGGAAAATTGTATATGGCACTATATGTAGAGCAGTTGGATGAGGTGGTCATGTCCATCTCCAAGTGGCAGCAGCAAAGAAAGGATATTCCCCAGAAAATAGCGGTTATCAATGCGCAAAATACGGCCTTTGCCGCACCGCAGACTTCCGCTGATCTGTTGAGCAATAGCGGAAAAATATTTGTTCAAAAGAGCCAATTGGGAGGTGGAAGCCCCATGATCAGGGGTTTTGCTACCAATAGGATATTGATCACTGTAGATGGGGTGCGTATGAACAATGCTATATTCAGGGGCGGTAACATACAGAACATCATTTCTCTGGATCCCTTTGCCGTTAAGAATACGGAAATAATTTTTGGCCCCGGATCGGTAATCTACGGTTCCGATGCCATGGGCGGGGTAATGAATTTTTATACCTATGGCCCGCAATTTTCCGTTAAGGACAGTTTGCTGTTTTTTGGAAACGGAAATTATAGGTTTGCATCGGCCAATACCGAGAACACCTTTCATTTGGATTTTAACTTGGGAAGGAAAAAATGGGCATTCCTCTCCAATGTCACCTATAACAGTTTTAATGACCTTAAAATGGGTTCCCACGGTCCGGAATCCTATTTAAGGGATAACTATGTAAACTCCTCAACTGGGCAGGATATAATAGTGCAAAATGAGAACCCCCAAAAACAGCGGCCAACCGGTTATAATCAGATAAACCTAATGCAAAAAGTGGCGTTCAGGCCCAATAATAATTGGAATATTGATTTGGGACTGTTTTATTCGGAAACGTCGGATTATGCACGGTATGATCGATTGATCCGACCGTCCCCGGACGGATCGGGACTACGGTCGGCCGAATGGTTCTACGGTCCACAAAAATGGTTTATGGGGAATCTTCGGTTTTATAAAAATGGTATAGGCAAATTCTACGACGGACTAAAGGTATCAGCGGCCTATCAAAATTTTAAGGAAAGTAGGAACGATCGGGGATTTATGGATGTTATCGGATATACTACCCGGGAAAATGTGGATGCCTTCTCTACTAATGTCGATTTTGAGAACAAACGGATAGGCAATCTTAGATTGTATTACGGAGGCGAATATGTATACAATAAAATAGGCTCCCAAGGGAACGAAACGGATTTAACGAGCAATATTACCATTCCCACCGCTTCCAGATATCCCGACGGTTCTTCCTGGCAGACCTTGGCCGCTTACCTGAGCGGGGAGATAAGGGCAAGTCCCAATTTCACCTTATTGTCCGGTTTGCGCTATAGCCATGTTTGGATCGATGCCGTATTTGACGCCACCTATCATCCCTTTCCGTTCGCCAAGGCCGATTTAAGTACCGGTGCCCTGACCGGGAGCGTGGGATTTAGCTGGTTTCCCAAGGCCGACCTACAGATCACCCTAAATGGATCTACGGGTTTTAGGGCCCCGAATATAGATGATATAGGTAAAATTTTCGATTCGGAACCCGGATCCGTGGTAGTCCCCAATCCAGATCTGGAATCGGAGTACGCCTACAATATAGAGGTGGGGGCAAGCAAGAATTTTAAGGACCGCATAACCGTGAAAGGGGCTAGCTTTTACACGCATTTGGTAGATGCGCTGGTCCGTCGCGATTACCTTTTTAACGGGAGCGATAAAATAGAATACCATGGGGAGCTAAGTAATGTACAGGCTATACAAAATGCCGCAAAGGCCTATGTATACGGGTTCGAATTGGGGTTGGAGGCCTATATCTCGGAACACCTTTCCCTTACGTCCAATTTAACGATTACCAAGGGCAAGGAGGAGGAGGATGACGGTTCCGTTTCCTATGGTCGGCATATAGCCCCTACCTTCGGGGATGTTCACCTGGTATGGAAGGGCCGCAAATTAAGGACCGATCTTTTTCTGAATTATAATGGGGAGATCCCCTTTGCCAAGATGGCACCGTCGGAAATAGCCAAGGATTATATGTATGCCCGGGATGCTAACGGCAATCCCTTTTCCCCTTCTTGGTATACGTTGAACCTGCGTTCGCAATATCAACTTTCCCGTAGGCTGAAAATATTGTTGCACCTGGAAAATATCACAGATCAAAGATATCGGACCTATTCCTCCGGAATCGTGGCTCCGGGAATAAATCTGGTCTTGGGTGCTGGCTATAAGTTTTGATCTAAATTCCCTGAACTTGGCAGTTGCCTACCTACAAAGAGTATGAAGTACTGGGTAGGCAGCTGTAGTGATATTTTATTACCGAAATCCAATATTAAATTGGATTATTCCTGGATCTTCTCTTTTATTTCCTTGGCCTTGTCCGCTACATTATTGGCCGCTTCCCTGGTATCTTCACCTATTGCTTTTGCCGCTTTTACGAGACTATCGGCCGTTTTTTCAACTTGGTCCATTATTGCTTTGGTATCCGCTTTTTTAAGCTCTTCTGTGGCTTCCCTAATATCCTTTTCGGCCTCATCAATGTCCACGCTTATTTCGGATAGTACCTTATTGGCTTCCTCTGTGGCAGATTTGATTTTTTCGTTGGCTTCCCCGCAGGAAATAAAAGAAATACTTAGGACAGCTGTTAAGATAATGCTTAAAATTTTTTTCCCCATGTGCTTTGTCTCTGAGATTAAATGGTTTTAGTGTTCTATATACGTTAAAACAGTCTGTTTGGACTATATACGTCCATGTTGTGCGACGGCTATCAAATCGACAGTTTTTGTGTTCGTCCGAGACTTGATATTGGTTAAAATTCCTTAGTTTTGCAAACTTAAAATGTAGCATTAGAAGCTGTTATTATGAAGTTTGCAGAATATAAGGGCCTGGATTTACCAAAAGTTGCGGAGG
>DATGQM010000127.1:0-2613 GCA_035304205.1 Arenibacter sp.
AAATGTTTAAAAGTGTACGTTAGGCTTAAAAAGATATGTCCTTCCCTGGACAGTCTCAATATCGGTGGTGGCTTCCCCATCAAGAATTCCTTGGCCTTCGATTACGATTATCAATATATGATAGATGAGATCATTAACCAGATTAACATAGCATGCAGGGAGGCGGATGTTGCGGTTCCCAATATTTTTACCGAATTTGGTAGTTTTACGGTGGGGGAGAGCGGAGGTGCCATATACGAGATACTATACCAGAAGCAGCAGAATGATCGGGAGAAATGGAATATGATCGACTCCTCCTTTATTACTACGCTTCCGGATACCTGGGCGATCAACAAGCGGTTTATAATGTTGGCCATCAACCGTTGGCAAGATGAATATGAACGCGTTCTGCTGGGCGGCCTTACCTGTGATAGCGATGATTATTATAATAGCGAGCAGAATATGAACGCCATTTATTTGCCGAAATATAAAAAGGACAAGCCTTTGTATATCGGATTTTTTAATACCGGGGCCTATCAGGAAACGATCGGGGGATATGGAGGGTTGCAGCACTGCTTGATACCCCATCCCAAGCATATTTTAATCGATCGGGACGAAGATGGAAACATAATCACCACCCTGTTCAGTGAGGAACAAAGGGCGGAAGACCTGCTTAAGATACTGGGATATGGAATTGGGCAGAACGGGGAAGCCGATGGCCAAATTTAAATTAAATTTCACCTGTCCTTCCAAGATAGGTCTGACCATTAAAAACGATAAACTTTAAACAAATGAACACAATGAACAATTACGCCGGCATACCAGACGAGTTTGCGCAATTGGAAAAGGCGAAGGTAGTTTTGATACCTGTACCCTATGATGGAACCAGTACCTGGGGCAAAGGGGCCGATAAAGGGCCGGAAGCTTTTTTGAAAGCTTCGGAAAACATGGAATTGTATGATATTGAGACCGACACGGAGGTATATCAACAAGGCGTGTTTTTGGCCGATTTTGTGGAAGAGGACAGTTCGCCGGAGGCTATGGTCGCCGCCGTCCATAAAGTTACCAAGGAATATATCAAACGGAACAAGTTTGTGACCGTCTTTGGTGGGGAACATTCTATTTCGATCGGTACCATCCGTGCCTTCAATGAATGTTTTGATAATCTTACCGTACTTCATATAGATGCACATGCCGACCTTAGGAAATCCTATGATGGCACTAAATTTAACCACGCATGTGCCGTTCACGAGGCCAGCCAGACCACCAATCTTATCCAAGTGGGAATTAGGAGCATGGATGCCATTGAAAAAACCTTTATGGATGAGGAAAAGACCTTCTTTGCCCATGATATGGTGAACGATGAATATTGGATGGACAAGGTAATCGATCTTATGACGGAAAACGTGTTCATTACCTTTGACCTGGATGCCCTGGATCCGTCCATAATGCCATCTACCGGCACCCCGGAACCTGGTGGCCTATTTTATTACGAGACCTTGGAATTCTTAAAACAGGTCTTCGAGGAAAAAAACGTAGTAGGATTTGATATTGTGGAGCTATGTCCCAACAACACGGAAAAGGCGTCCGATTTTCTAGCGGCCAAACTATATTATAAAATGCTGAGCTATAAATTTATGGGAGAGGCCGTATCCGACGAGTACGATAATACCTATGACATAGATTCAAAAGTAACGGGCAATAACCATTCAAAATTCGAAGATGACGAAGAATAAAGGAGCGATCTCCAATTTTATTGAAAACTACTACCTGCATTTTAATGCTGCCGCATTGGTCGATGCGGCAAAGGGATATGAGGCACAATTAGGGCAGGGATCTAAAATGTTGGTCTCCCTGGCAGGCGCAATGAGCACGGCCGAGATAGGCAAAATATTTGCCGAGATGATCCGGCAGGACAAGGTGCATATAATATCCTGTACGGGTGCCAACCTAGAGGAAGATATCATGAACCTTGTGGCCCATTCCCATTATAAGCGGGTTCCCAATTATAGGGACCTTACCCCACAAGAGGAGCGGGAGCTGATGGATAAGGGCATGAACAGGGTAACCGATACCTGTATTCCCGAGGAGGAGGCTTTTCGAAGATTGCAGAAACATATCCATAAGATCTGGAAAGATGCAGAAGATGCAGGGGAACGCTATTTCCCACATGAGTTTATGTACAAGATGTTGTTATCCGGCGTGTTGGAGGAATATTATGAGATCGATATAAAAAACTCATGGATGTATGCGGCCGCCAAAAAGAACCTTCCCATTGTTTGCCCGGGATGGGAAGATAGTACCATGGGCAATATTTTTGCTTCTTATGTGGTGAAAGGGGAACTGAAGGCCAGCACCATGAAATCCGGAATCGAATATATGGCCTATTTGGTAGATTGGTATACGGCCAATTCCCAGAACGGGGTCGGATTCTTTCAGATCGGTGGAGGTATTGCCGGGGATTTCCCTATCTGCGTAGTCCCCATGATGTATCAGGACCTGGAGCGTACCGATACGCCATTTTGGAGTTATTTCTGTCAGATCAGCGACTCGACCACCAGCTACGGCTCCTATTCGGGAGCAGTTCCCAATGAAAAGATCACTTGGGGCAAACTGGACGTGGATACCCCCAAA
>DATGQM010000128.1:0-6266 GCA_035304205.1 Arenibacter sp.
TGCTGCCGATCCTAGTCCCGAAAACTGGGTAGACTTTATCCCCGAAACACAGCATGTACTAAATGCCAGTTCGGGGGGCGGATATTTCTTTGCCGAATATATGGTAGACGCCATTTCCAAAGTCTACCAATATGATTACGAAGGCAAAATGATCCGGGAAGTGAAGCTTCCGGGAGTAGGTACCGCCGGAGGATTCGGGGGCAAAAAAAAGGACAAGGAATTTTATTTTTCCTTTACCAACTACAATACGCCCGGTTCTTCCTATAAATATGACGTGGATACGGGGGAATACGAATTGTATTGGAAACCGGAAATAGATTTTGACCCGGCCGACTATGAATCCAAACAAATCTTTTATACTTCCAAGGACGGCACCAAAGTACCGATGATCATTACCCACAAAAAAGGGCTGGAGCTAAACGGAAAAAATCCGACCATCCTCTATGGTTACGGCGGATTCAATATTAGCCTGACACCCTCCTTTAGCATTACAAATGCCGTTTGGATGGAACAGGGAGGTATTTATGCCGTCCCCAACTTAAGGGGGGGCGGGGAATATGGCAAAAAATGGCACGATGCGGGTACCAAGACCCAAAAACAGAATGTGTTCGATGATTTTATAGCCGCTGCCGAATATTTGATCGCCAATAAATACACGTCCAAAGACTTTCTGGCCATTAGGGGAGGTTCTAACGGTGGCCTATTGGTAGGTGCCACCATGATACAAAGGCCCGATCTAATAAAAGTGGCGCTTCCCGCTGTGGGGGTACTTGATATGCTGCGCTACCATACCTTTACCGCCGGTGCGGGATGGGCCTATGATTACGGAACAGCGGAGGAAAGTGAGGAAATGTTCCAATATCTCAAAGGCTACTCCCCCGTACATAATGTGCGGGAAGGGATAAAATATCCGGCAACGCTCATTACTACCGGTGATCATGACGATCGCGTAGTACCGGCACATAGTTTTAAATTTGCCGCCGCCCTACAGGAGAAACAGACAGGGAACAATCCCACCTTGATCAGAATAGAGACCAATGCAGGCCATGGAGCGGGTACCCCTGTTAGCAAGACCATAGAACAAGCTGCGGATATATTTGGTTTTACCCTTTTCAATATGGGCTTCGAACAGCTTCCCGATCAGACTGTTCTAAAAGAATTTAAGGATTAATACAAAAAAATCAATAATTTTGTACGGGGTCCATTTCTTTTAGAGATGGACTTTTTTCCTTATAATATTTTTATTATAGTTATACCCATGTTAAAAGTCGATTCCCTTTCCTTTGCCTATGAGCATACACCTATCCTTACCGGAATTAATTTTACGGTTGATAAAGGAGAGCATATTTCCATTGTAGGGGAAAGCGGATGCGGTAAGAGCACCCTGCTTAAACTTATATACGGTGCGCTACAGCCCGGGGAGGGCCATATTTCCTGGCAGGATAACGCCATACCTGGACCCGACTTTAAACTGGTGCCGGGGGAAACCTATATGAAATACCTATCGCAGGACCTGGACTTAATGGCCTATACCACGGTAGAAGAAAATGTGGGTCAATTTTTATCCGTTTTCCACCCGGATGAATTAAAGGAAAGAACTTGGGAACTATTGGGGATGGTAGATATGACAAGTTTTGCCAAGGTAAAAATAGAAAAGTTGAGCGGGGGGCAACAACAGCGGGTCGCCCTGGCCAGGGTATTGGCCCAACAACCCCAGGTCCTACTCCTGGACGAACCCTTTGCCCATATCGACAATTTTAGGAAAAACCAGCTCAGAAGAAATCTTTTTGGCTATTTAAAGGATAAAAAGATCAGCTGTATAACCGCTACGCACGATTATCAGGACATATTGCCCTATGCCGATCGCATTCTTGTACTCAAAGATCGGGAAATACTGGTAGATGAGGATACGATAACATTATACACACATCCCAAAAATCTCTATACGGCCACCTTGTTCGGGGAAGCCAACCATATTCCCATAGACGTCATAAAGTCTTATGGGGAGACCAAACGAAAAATAATCGTTTATGCCCATGAATTCAAGATTTCGCACAAATCCGGAATTCCGGTTACCGTAGAAAAATGCTATTTTATGGGAAGCCATTTTTTGATCGAGGGAATATCCGGGGAACAGATAATACGCTTCAATTCCCCCGAATTTCTGGCTCCACAAAAGGAAGTTTTCCTTAACGTCGCGTTGGAGACCATTAACCACCGTCTTAAATAAGAAATTGAATAAGGACGATATTATACAGGAATTAAAGTTTAAGGCCGTCCGAAGCAGTGGTGCCGGGGGCCAGCATGTCAACAAGGTGCCTTCCAAGGTAGAACTGACGTTCGACCTGCAAAACTCCAACGCCCTGAACGATATAGAAAAAGCGAGGCTCCTTAAAAAACTGGCCCATAAACTGACCAAGGACAATTTGCTCTTGCTACAAAGTGAAGAGACCCGAAGCCAACATAGGAACAAGGAGCTGGTGGTTCAAAAGTTTTTAGAACTCCTTGAAACCAATTTAAGGGCACCGAAACCAAGAAAAAAGACCAAACCCTCTCGGTCCGCCATTGAAAAGCGTTTAAAGAGCAAGAAACGCGCTGCCCTAAAAAAAATAAACAGGGAAAAACCAAAAGGAGAGTATTGAGTACTAAAGATGTGGGTATTGAGATTTATGAAAAAGTTCAAGCCCCCCACTGCCCATCGCTAGCACGAGCGTCCCGCTCATACCGTCAAAGAGTAAGTGCAGTCGATTTTTTAACTATCGATAAGCATGGTACCTTGAACCTTAAAACCCTATGGTTCCTCTACGGGCATGGGGGCCATGACGAAATCTTCCATAAACTTGGTCGTATAATTACCGGCCAGATAATCCGGATGGTCCATTAACTGCCTATGGAAAGGGATGGTCGTTTTAATTCCCTCAATAACAAACTCGTCCAACGCCCGTTTCATTTTATTGATAGCCTCTTCCCTGGTCTGCGCCGTAGTGATCAACTTGGCGATCATGGAATCGTAATATGGGGGAATGGTATATCCACTATAAACATGCGTATCCAACCGAACACCGTGTCCGCCAGGGGTATGGAGCGTTGTTATTTTACCCGGGGAGGGCCTAAACCCGTTATAGGGGTCTTCCGCATTGATCCTACATTCTATGGAGTGCAATTTGGGGGTGTAGTTTTTTCCGGAGATGGGTACGCCCCCCGCAACCAGGATCTGCTCCCTGATAAGGTCGTAATCTATGACCTGTTCGGTTATGGGGTGTTCTACCTGTATCCGGGTATTCATTTCCATAAAGTAGAAATTCCGATGTTTGTCCACTAGAAATTCTATGGTCCCCGCCCCTTCATATTTTATGTATTCCGCTGCCTTTACGGCCGCCTTTCCCATATCGTCCCTGAGCTTATCGGTCATAAAGGGGGAGGGAGTCTCTTCCGTAAGTTTTTGATGGCGGCGTTGTATGGAACAATCCCGTTCCGAAAGGTGGCATGCCTTGCCATACTGGTCCCCCACGATCTGGATTTCGATATGTCTGGGCTCCTCGATCAATTTCTCCATATACATCCCCCCGTTTCCAAAGGCGGCCTTTGCTTCCTGAACTGCGCTCTCAAAATGTTTTTCAAGGTCTTCTTCCTTCCATACGGCCCGCATACCTTTGCCTCCGCCCCCTGCCGTAGCTTTTATCATTACGGGGTAGCCCATTTTCTGGGCTATTTTTTTAGCATCCTTTATATCCTTTAAAAGTCCGTCCGATCCCGGAACAGTTGGAATTCCGGCCTTTTTCATGGTTTCCTTGGCGGTGGCCTTGTCTCCCATTTTATCTATCTGCTCGCCGGTAGCGCCGATAAACTTTATGTCGTGCTCCGCACAGATTCTAGAGAACTTGGAATTTTCCGAAAGGAATCCGTATCCCGGGTGAATGGCATCGGCATTGGTAATTTCAGCGGCCGCTATTATATTGGGTATCTTTAGATAGGACTCGCTACTTGCAGCAGGGCCAATACAGACCGCCTCGTCCGCAAAGCGTACGTGAAGGCTTTCCTCGTCTGCCTTGGAATACACTGCTACCGTTTTGATTCCCATTTCCTTGCAGGTCCTGATAATCCGTAACGCTATTTCTCCCCTATTTGCAATAAGTATTTTTTTGAACATCTCTTGAAATTTTATTTTCGCATTCCAAATTTTAAATGTTACCGAATGTCTTTAGACCCCTATTCCACTATTTGGCATTTAAACCCAAATTATGCAATGGATTGCTTAACCCCTTACGGGTATAGGAACTATATCCGATCCGGACCAAAGGGCCCTATGAAGGGTCTACCAAAAATAAGGGCTGATCAAATTCTACGGGGGAACTATCGTCCACAAGAACTTTTACGATCTTTCCGGATACTTCCGATTCAATATCGTTAAAAAGCTTCATAGCTTCTATAACGCATAGGACATCACCTTTGTTTATAGTATCCCCGACCTCGACAAAAACAGGTTTATCGGGGGAAGGTTTTCTATAGAATGTCCCGATGATAGGGGATTTTATGGTAATATATTTTTCATTGGCCCCCGCTTCCGTCTTTGCGGCAATCTCTACAACGGGCGATCCCATATCCTGGGACGCTTGCTGATGCATTTGCTGTTGTGCAGGATTCGACATGGGGAGTTGCTGTATATAGGTGGGTTCCTGAAAACTTCCGGCAGCCCCGGTACGGATGGTAATCTTTATATCCTCCATCTCCAATTTCACTTCACTGGCCCCCGATTTGGCCACAAATTTAATTAAGCTTTGAATTTCTTTAATATCCATAGTTCGTTTTAGTATTTAGGTTTCGTCAGATTTATGAATTATAGGCCCATTTTAAATAGATAGAACCCCAAGTAAAACCGCCGCCAAAGGCAGCGAATACCAAATTATCACCTTTTTTTAATTGTTTTTCATAATCGCCCAACAATAACGGTAAGGTTGCCGAGGTCGTATTTCCATACTTCTGTATGTTCATCATTACTTTGGAATCGTCCAATCCCATCCTATTGGAGGTGGCATCTATGATTCTTTTATTGGCCTGGTGGGGTACCAACCAGTTAACGTCCTCATGGGAGAGTTTATTCCGCTCCATGATCTTGGCGGCCGAATCCGCCATATTGGTCACTGCAAATTTAAAAACCGATTTCCCGTCCTGATAAATAAAATGCTGGCGATTCTTAACCGTTTCTTCCGATGCGGGGAGTAAGGAACCCCCTGCGTCCATTTTTAGAAAATGTCTTCCCACCCCGTCCGATCGGAGATATTCGTCCTGTAATCCCAGTCCTTCCGTATCTGGCTCAAAAAGTACCGCCCCGGCACCATCGCCAAAAATAATGCAGGTCGTTCGATCGGTATAATCTATAATGGAGGACATTTTATCCGCCCCTATCAACAATACCTTTTTATACCTTCCAGATTCTATATAACTGGCCGCTGTGGACATACCGTACAGAAAACTGGAGCAGGCGGCCTGCAGATCATAGGCAAAGGCATTGGTTGCCCCTATTTCCGACCCCACATAGGCTGCCGTAGCCGCAACCATCATATCGGGGGTGGCCGTGGCCACAATTATCAGATCGATTTCCGTTGGATCTAATCCCCGTTTGGATAAAAGTTGCTCCGCGGCCTTAATTGCCAGATAGGATGTGCCCAGGCCCTCACCCTTTAAAATCCTTCTTTCCTTGATACCGGTCCTTGTCGTAATCCATTCATCATTGGTATCCACCAAAGTTTCCAAAATCTTGTTCGTCATTATAAAATCCGGCACATAAGACCCTACAGCCGTAATAGCCGCTGTTATTTTACTCATCCAATTCTGATTTTTAAGAATAAACCTTCAAAAACAACTGAAAATTTGTGAAAATTAATGATTTTCCATGACTTTTAGTCCAAAAGTCATCGGTTTTTAGATTTTTAATTCCTTGTATAAAAAAAACTCCCACTTTAAGAAGTGGGAGTCAATATGGTACTTTGGTACGATATATTAGGCTACGGCAGCTTCGGTCTTATCGATTAAAACCTCACCTTTGTAATACAATTTACCCTCGTGCCAGTGTGCCCTGTGAAACAAATGCATTTCACCTGTCGTTGGATCTTTGGCCACGGTAGGGGCTACCGCTTTGTAATGCGTTCTTCTCTTATCCCTTCTGGTTTTGGAAGTTTTTCTTTTAGGATGTGCCATTATAAAACTTATTTATCCGTTAATAATTTTTTTAGTGCGTCCCAACGGGGATCGCTATCTTCTTCACT
>DATGQM010000129.1:0-5986 GCA_035304205.1 Arenibacter sp.
TATGTAAACCGCCATATAGATTGTGAGGCGGTAGCCAACTACCTGATCGCCTCCTATTTTGGAATTCGCATATTAATGGTAGAAGGAAGCGGCAAAAATCTGAGATATAAATACATACAGCAACTCCGGCAGTATTTTAAAATTGTTGGGGATAAGACGGAGGTATAGATTTGAAAATGTGTTGATTTGTAAATCTGCTAATTAATAAGTGATGTAATTACAACCTGCATCGTCAATCCTGCCTACCGGCAGAACGAACTTTATAGATCCATCCACCTCAGACGTACACAATACTTTGTACTTTGTACTAACTACTTAATACTTCCTTAACCTTCAACAAAACAGATTCCGGCGCAATCGTCCGTATGGCATTTTCATATCCTGGGGGATATTTGTTCCCGTACACGGAAGTGGGAATTAGGGGATAGCTATCCCTATCTGCCAGCAAGGCATTTTCCATAGGTTGCGCAAATGGATAAAACCCGGCATAAGGATGGGTTACGCCCCATAAGGTGATAGTAGGTATCCCGAACATGGCCGCTAAATGCGCATTGCCACTGTCCATAGCGATCATAAGATCCAATTGGGAAATTATCGCCAATTCTTCATCAAAGGGAATTTTGTCCACCAGATTAATGCAATTGTTATATAGAAGGTCCCATTTCTCCAGTTCCATTTGTTCTTCCTTTCCCCCGCCGAACAACAATATCCGATATTCGTCGGTTTCATTTAAACTATTTACTACCTGCTCCATGAGGTCCAGCGGATACATTTTACCTCCAAAGGCCGCAAAAGGGGCAACGCCTATCCATCTTTTAGAAGTGCGCCCGATCAAATCCAAGCTAGTACCGGAAACGGGCCTTTTGGGCGGTAGGGCGACATTATCCAACGAAACCGGAAAACCCAAACGGGAAAAAACATGGGCATACCGCTGATGGGTGGATCTTAACTGCCTAAATTTCTTTTTTGATATGGAGGTCAGGGAACGTTTTTCGTTCCGTCCCTTATCCAATTGTATAAACGGAACGGAACCCAGTTTAAAATAAAGCTTTAGGATGCTACTGCGCAAGACATTGTGCAGGTCCGCAACCGCATCTATCCTTAAATCCCTAAGTTCCTTGTAGAGTCTCCAAATACCCATTACGCCCTTATGCCGTCCCCTAACATCGGCCTCATAAACGCTTACATTGGGAAGTCCGTTAAAAATTGGGCCAAAAAATCCCTTGGTCAGGACAGTGATCTTCAGCTGGGGATACTGGCTAGCCAAGGCGGATAGTACGGGGACCGTCATGGCCACATCGCCCATAGCGGATAATCTGATGACCAAAATATGGAAAGGCGGGATAATGGTATCCGCACCCGGGGATCGATCCATTACGGGTTCTCCCGATCCAGTATATTCTTTTCCCATCTGTTCAATTTTAATTTCGGGAATCGGCGACATCTATGGATTCCCGACTTATTTCTTGTTCCGAAGTACCGGATTAAGTTCATCGTCATTGTACATTTTCATCTGCTTATAGACCTTCATATATTTTCTACCAGATTCGATATCCAATAACAATTGATCTATAGCATTGGAAAGATCTTTTTTCTGTTCCAATAAAATATTCAGCTTCTGTTGGCATTTTTGAATATGATCGGCCGTAGCGTCCGATCTATTGGCCTCCTCCCGCATATGATATATCTTTAAGGCCAAAATGGACAAACGATCGATCGCCCAGG
Source organism: Arenibacter sp. (assembly GCA_035304205.1). GTDB lineage: Bacteria > Bacteroidota > Bacteroidia > Flavobacteriales > Flavobacteriaceae > Arenibacter. The sequence continues at coordinate 1,726 of DATGQM010000129.1, forward strand.
CCGGACTTTCCGTATTTATAGTGGCGTCCCCTTGCTGGTTTACGGATCGGTATTTATCCAAAAAATAACTGTCGATATATTCTACAAGATCGGTCCTGTCCTGGTTACTGGCATCTATCTTCCGTTTGAGTTCCAATGCGGAAATGGGATCTATATGCGGATCTCTAATAATATCCTCATAATGCCACTGTACGGTATCTATCCAGTTTTTACGGTACAGTAAATGGGCAATATCATCCTTTGGGTAGGGATTGCCGAAACTTTGATTTACATCATCCTTTATATGATATTTAGCAATACTTTCATCAAATATGCCAAAGGCAAGATCACTGAACATAATAACATTATTTAATTGCAAAGATACCTTTAATTTATTTTAATAAAATATGGGTGATCAGGACAAAAAAAGGTACTGCCACTGAGACCAATAGGACCATTTCCTTTATTCTGTCCTTTTTAATGCTCTCCACATAGGTGGTAATGAATACCATTGCCGGAAAAAAAGTGATAAGTATCGGATGGTTATCGGCCGTGGAGTTCAATAAATAGATTACCGATCCAAGAATGAACAACAGCAGTACCAAGCGCATTGTAACCAATTTTCCGACTCCTATGGTACCCAATTTCAAATAGGCGAGAAAACCCGAAAGTAATACTAGCACCACATAAACGACCAAGATCAAACTCTTCCCGCTATCAAAAAAAAGTGTCCAATTAAAATCATAGTTAAAATCATAATGGTCAAAAAGGGAATAGGGGTCGTTCCTTAACACCAGGATAGCAATTGAGATCAACGCAAAGGTAATGGCCGCCACGAAAGGAATCAGCCAATTGCGTATGTTTTTGGCATCATAAAAATATATGGCCACAAATACCAGTATAAGGTACAGGAGCGCCCATTCATAAAATAGGCTGGCTACCATAATCCAAATGGTGGCATCAAAAAGCTTAAGCTTAATATCCTTTAAGGACCGCAAACTTAAGATCCGCCTTACGGACAACAATAAAAAAAAACTACAAAAAATACCATTGGGATCGATCAATACCTCGGGAAAGACCACTATCAAAAGTGTGTAATACATCGGGGCAAGCGAATTTGTCCTCGATAACTTATTTCTCTTTACAATAAAATCGACAAGAAAAATAGTAAACATCAAACAGCCTAAAACAACGGCCTGTCCCAATAATTGATCTGGCCCATATCGCTTATGGAAAAGGTATAAATGAACTATCCAATAAAATCCAAATAGAAATACAAGTAGAATTATGTAATTAATTGGTTTTGTTTTTCCAAAAAAGCTTGAAATCATCCCAGTTTTCCTATTTTTGTATGTAAATATAATTAAGATGAAGGCATTTTTTTACGGTATCGAGGATTTATTTGTAAATGGACTCTTTGCTCCTTTTGACGCTTTGCGCGGAATGCATAGCTGGTGGGGGGCCAATACGGTTAATTGGATCTTTATGTTGATAGGTGCCGCCGGCTTTGTATATTGGATGTTGGAACTGAAAAAATACAATGATAAGGGCGAAGAAAGAAAAGAAATCACCGGACATTCCTTTCTATAGAAATATAGCGGGAAACTCCTGCAACCATACATAGGGGATAGGTGAAAAAAATTACCTATCCCTAATCCGTAATAAGTTCTATTCCCTGTTCTATATTCAATTTATCCGGGAGAAAACCTTTGATAATAAGTACCAGGCCACAAATGATCAAGATGATGCCGATTCCTTTTTTTACCATAAGGATTCTCTTTTTGGTCAATTTTTTTCTCAGTTGCTTCGCTAAAAGTATTTTAAAGATATCCGTTACAAAATAGGCCCCGACCATGGCAGCGAAGAAGGCCAATACCCTTTTGGGATCATTGTCCAAACTAGGCCCGACAACAATGATTATACCCAACCAGAATATCAGGACCCCAATGTTTATAAAATTCAATAAAAAGCCCTTTCCGAACAAACTGAGATAATCCCCCTTGGTTATCCTAATTTTTTCTTCCACCTGTTTGCCCTCTTTCTTTAAAACATTGGTAAGGCCATATACGGATAAGATTACCCCCCCGAAGACAAAAAGTCCCGGTTGGTTGCTCAGGTTTTCCAAGAGCTGAAAACTACTAAAATAGGCTATTCCTATAAAAATTATATCGGCCAAAATCACTCCTAGATCAAAACAGAGTGCGGCCCTAAACCCTTTAATCGCGCTGGTTTCCAACAATACAAAAAAAACAGGGCCGATCATAAAGCTCAATAAAAAGCCTAATGGTATTGCTGCCTGTACATCTTCGATCATATTTTTTATTTAATAACCAAGGACCCACTTTTATTGGTTCCTATTGATTATATCCGTCCCGCTACATACGGGTAATCTTTCCCCCGAAAACGGTCTTCTCCTCCATCTTTGCCGGATTGCCGAAAACCAGTACCTCCCCCCCTGCTTTTACCGCGGCCCTTACATAGTCCGTTGAAAAAATTTCTGCCCTTGATCCCGCATTTACGTTCACCGTACTAAATTTTGTCTTAAAACCCTTTCCTTTATAAATTCCCCCGGTATTTATCTGTACATCCTGATTATGGGAGGTTCCCGAAGCGGTAATAATTCCTCCCATTACACTTTTAATAAGTAATTGTTCTACTTGGGCAGTAATAATTAGTTCTCCGCCCTCCTGGGCCTTTAGCTCCAATACATCCTGTTGGATCGTTTCCTTGGAGGAAATCCTGGCATCCTCGTTGGTATCTATAACCATTAGATTATCGGTATAGAACAAATCTATAAAAGTTCTATAACCACTAAAAAGTTTAGTGACTTCCATCCTTATTTTTAAGACGCCCGCATTATTTACAATGACCACGTTTTTAGTGTTTGCCCCAGTGATCACTGCTTTATTTACATCGGATCTGATAAGGGTAATGGACAGGCCATCATAAGCTTTGACCTCCTTGAACGCATCGAGTTCCTTGGTTATCATTTCATTCTGCGACCGTATGGGCAGCACAATGACGAGGAATAAAAACATTGTTATTATTCTTTGTTCCATTTGCTATAAGCTATTGTTTTTAACAAGTAGGATCGATTCCACTAAAAACATTTTATCCGGACTAAATTCCGAGATATAACTATTTAATCCAGGTTACAAATATCGATCATTTAGTATCAACTGTCCATTATCTAACAAAATACCGTTCCAAAACAAAAACTATTCCCTTTTTCCAATAAGCGAAAAATCCAAATGACGCTTGACCAGATCGGTGCTCTTCACCATAACGATCACTTCATCCCCCAATTGGTAAATCTTTTTCTTCCTTTCCCCTACAATGGCATATTCCTTTTCATCAAAAATATAATAATCATCCTTTATATCGCGGATACGGACCATTCCCTCACATTTATTTTCAATGATTTCCACATAGAGTCCCCATTCTGTTACGCCCGATATTACACCCACAAACTCGCTATCCTTATGGTCTTCCATAAATTTGATCTGCATATACTTTACGGAATCCCTTTCCGCATTGGCGGCCAAACTTTCCATATTGGAGGAATGTTTACATTTATCCTCATATATGTCCGCCTTTTGGGAATTTTCCCCATCCAGATAATGCTGCAATAATCGATGTACCATTATATCCGGATATCTCCTGATGGGGGACGTAAAATGGGTATAATAATCAAATGCCAAGCCATAATGCCCAATATTATCCACCGTGTAAATAGCCTTGCTCATACTTCTGATTGCCAAGGTATCTACCAGATTCTGTTCTTTCTTGCCCTGGACATCCTCCAGTAGCTTATTTAGGGATTGACTAATGGATTTTTTATTCTTAAAGTCGAGTTTATGCCCAAAACGATTGATAATACCATTTAAAGCCATTAATTTTTCCTCATCCGGATCGTCGTGCACCCGATATATGAAGGTTTTTTGCGGTTTTTGTTTTCCAATAAACTCGGCGACCCTTCTATTGGCCAATAGCATAAATTCCTCTATTAACTTATTGGCATCCTTGGATTCCTTAAAATAAACCCCAATGGGTTCATTGTTTTCATTTAAGTTAAAGCGTACCTCTACCTTATCAAAAGAGATAGCTCCTTGCTGCATGCGTTCGTAACGCAGTATTTTGGCCAGCCGGTCCATGGTCAGGGTAGCCGTAACTATTTCCTCATTTACCTGATAGGCAGCTCCCCTAATGGAAACATCATTTCCTATATTCCCTTTTCCGGTTTCTATGATATGCTGTGCCTCCTCGTACGAAAAACGTTCGT
>DATGQM010000130.1:0-5398 GCA_035304205.1 Arenibacter sp.
TGGCCGGTCCCAAGATACCGTAACGCCAGAGGGGGATATTGAAACCCTATTTGAAAAAGCAAGGGAATACCGCAACAAGAACAATATTGGACTGGCCTTGGAAAGTCTGAACGTGGCCATGGATATCGCGACCAAGGACAGCAACAATAAAACACTGGTAGATTGTTATCATAAATTTGCGATCATTTACCTAAAAATAAGGAAGGACGATACGGCCGAATTTTATAGGGACCGGGCGAAATCCCTATTAAAGGACATCTCCTATCCGTATGGCGAGGCGGTACTTAAATATATTGATGCCATTATATCCTATCGAAACGGAAAGAATTTCCTGGCCATATCTATGTTGAACGAGGCCAAACAAATAAACAACGACCGGAATTTACTGAACAACATTCTCTATGTGGAGGGCGAAATCTTTTTAACCCTCGAAAAATATGAGAATGCGGCCAAAAATTTTAACTCCCTTGTGGTGAACAAGGACATTTATGAAAATGATTATTTGGCGACCATCTCCTTTCTAAAATTATCCGAACTCCATATCGGGACCATATCCTACGAAGAAGGGATCGCGGATGCGGAAAGTGCCTTGAAACTTGCCACTACCCACGGATTTAGCAAGGAAGTGCTGCAAGCCAACGAACTGCTCTCCGTAGCCAATGCCAAACTGGGATTGTTTGAATCCGCCCTGTTTTACAACAACGCCCTCCTACATCTTAAGGATTCCATTTTCAATATAGAAAAAACCCTTGCCGAGACCAAGACCGCGGACAAGATCCAGACCAATTTTATGAAGGATGAGATCTCCCGGCAGGAAGGTAAGATAGAGACCCTTAGTCAATCTAAAAACCGATCCGAAATTACGGCTATCCTCACCTCCGCCTTTTTGACCATAATCTCGATCCTAGCGGTTACCCTATATCGGAACAATCAGATCAAATTAAGGACCAATGATCTGTTACAGACCAAAAACAATGAACTGCAAGCTGCCAGGGACGCAGCGGTACTGGCAATGGAAGCGAAGACCAACTTCCTGTCTACCGTTAGCCATGAATTGCGGACCCCGCTCTATGCGGTAACGGGGCTCACGCACCTTTTATTGGATGAAAACCCCAGTGAGAGTCAGAAGGAGCATTTAAAATCCCTGAAATTCTCCGGGGATTATCTGCTGAATTTTATTAATGACATCCTACAGATCAACAAAATAGATGCCGATAAATTGGAGGCATTGCAGATCGATTTCAATCTGGAAAAAATACTTTCCGAGGTTATAAATTCGTTGGAACAGAGTGCCAAGGCCAACAAGACAAAACTGGTTCTGGAATATGATAGGGACATCCCGCCCCATCTCTTGGGAGACCCCTTAAAATTGTCCCAGATTTTCATCAACCTTATCGGAAATGGTATAAAATTCACTAAGAAGGGCGAAGTTACCGTTATAGCCAAGCTAAAAAAGAAAGAGGGCGATGCTATAAGGGTTTACTTCGAGATCCGGGACAATGGGATCGGAATCGATTTAAACCGTCAAAAAACAATATTCGAGAGTTTTGAACAGGGCTCCGTACAGATCAACAGGGAATATGGGGGAACCGGACTGGGGCTTACCATCGTAAAAAGCTTGTTGGGCCTCTTTGGAAGCCAGATCGAATTAAAAAGTGAGGAGGGCAAGGGCAGTGCATTTTTCTTTGAACTGGAGTTTAAGAGCAAGGACAGCCTGATCGATGATATCCCCTTCCAGATTACCCCTGTGGATTATGATTTTAAGGGTCTGCACATCTTGATCGTGGAGGACAATAAAATCAATCAGGTAATCACCAAGAAAATGTTGGACAAGAAGCAGATCAGCTGCGATATTGCCAATAACGGACTGGAAGCCGTGGCCATGGTCAGAAAAAGGGATTATGATTGTATCCTTATGGATATACATATGCCCGGGATCAGCGGGGAAGAGGCCACCATAGAAATACGAAAGTTTAATAGGTTGGTGCCGATCATTGCCCTTACGGCCATTTCATTGGACGATAGCCTCGAAAGCTTTTATGCGGCCGGTTGTAACGACGTGGTTACCAAACCTTTCAAACCAGAGGTGTTTTACCAAAAAATAGGGAAGAATATCTTTGATACCACAAAAAGGAGTACCAGTGTCTAGGCATGCGCCCCTAGCCTAATTTTTTCAACAATACCTCTTTTCCATCGGCCATAAATACATGCCGTATACCGATATAATACAGTGCGTCCACCTTCCCTTCCAACCGTACATAATCTTTTTCGGTAGTGAGCACCACCTCTTTTTTTGCAAAGAGCCCGATTTCCCTTTCACTGAAAAAATGGTGGTCCCTATAGGAAAGGTGCTCCAAGACCAGGCCCTGGGATTCCAGATAGCCCACTAATGGCGCCGGATCGGCAATACCCGTTACCAAGGTAACCCTCCTCCCCCTAAGTTCTTCCAATTCCAGATCCCCGGCTCCCTTAAGTCCGGAACTATATTCCAAATAACTGAAGAGCACCTTTTGATCGGGAAGCGGATTTAGTTTTTTCCGTATCCTTTCCTGTCCGGCCAGATTCAGATCTTTTGGGCATTTGGTTACTACAATCAGATCGGCACGTTTGGCCCTTCCCTTGCTATCCCTCAAATTCCCGGTGGGCAAATACCAATCGTCTATATAAAGTTGCCCATAGGAAGTAAGCAAAATATAATGATCGCACCGTACTTTCCTGTGCTGAAAGGCATCGTCCATCAAGATAACGTCCGGGGCAATGGTCTTTTCCAGAACATCGATCCCATGTTGCCTATCTATATCCACCGCTACCGTTATCCCCGGGAACTTTCTTGCGATCTGATAGGGTTCATCGCCCAGCTCCCCTACCCCTATACCGGGGCCTGCCAATAAAAATCCCTTGGATTTTCGGCCATAGCCCCTACTGAGTACCGCAATTTTCTTGAACGGCCTTAAATTGGAGATCAAAAACTCGGTCATGGGCGTTTTTCCGGTTCCGCCCACACTTAGATTGCCCACACAGATAGTCTTGGTAGCGAACGACCTGCTGGAAAACCAACCGATATCATATAGACGATTCCGTACATATACGACCAAGGCGTATAGTAACGAGATGGGGAAACCTAATTTTCTTAGTAGTTGCATTTGAACGAAATTATAATATTTTATCTTTGGAAGACCATAAAATTTAAAAATGATCGTAAAACAGGTTATCAATATTTTGGAGGAGCTGGCCCCCTTGGACTATGCGGCGGATTTTGACAATGTGGGCCTCTTGGTAGGGCAGGCCGATACCCAGGTAACAGGTATCCTAGTGACCTTGGATACCTTGGAAAATGTAGTGGACGAAGCCGTTCAAAAGAACTGCAATCTCATCGTAAGTTTCCACCCCATTATTTTTGGGGGCCTAAAAAAGATCACCGGGACCAATTACGTAGAGCGTACCGTGATCAAGGCCATACGGCATGGCATTGCCATTTATAGCATGCACACGGCCCTGGACAGCAGCAACAAGGGGGTAAATGCCAAAATCTGTGAGGTCCTTGGCATAAAGGACCCCCAAATTTTAATTCCGCAGACCGGTACCCTAAAGAAGCTGACCACCTATATCCCCAAGGACCATGCGGAGCAATTGAGGAATGCGCTGTATGCGGCGGGGGGAGGCCATATTGGCAATTATAGCGACTGTAGTTTTTCCCTGGAAGGTACCGGAAGCTACAAGGCCGGCGAAGGCGCAGATCCCCATTTGGGTACTATAGGGAAAATCCATTACGAACAGGAGATCCAAATAGGTATTACTTATAAAAAAGCGGTCGAAACAAAGGTTTTGGCCGCCCTTTTCAGCAATCATCCCTATGAGGAAGTAGCCTATGAAATCCAGACTTTGGAAAATCCGGACCAACATATTGGCATGGGAATGTATGGAAATCTGGAAAAATCGCTCTCCGAAGAAGCATTCCTAGAGCTTTTAAAGGAAAAAATGCATGTATCCTGCGTCCGCCATTCGGATTTTTTAGGAAAAAAAATAAGTAAAGTGGCCGTACTGGGGGGCAGCGGTTCTTTCGCCATATCTGCCGCAAAGGCCGTGAATGCTGATGTTTATGTGACCTCGGACTTAAAGTACCACCAATTTTATGAAGGCGAGGGCAGAATACTTTTAGCCGATATCGGCCACTATGAAACCGAGCAGTTTACAAAAGATCTCTTAGTTGACTATCTTACAAAAAAAATTCCTAATTTTGCAGTCTCTTTATCCGAGAGCAAAACAAATCCCATCAATTATTTTTAAATATGGCAACAAAGACAGAAACAACGGTAGAAGAAAAGTTAAGGGCATTGTACGATCTGCAATTAATAGATTCTAGGGTTGATGAGATAAGAAACGTTAGGGGCGAACTCCCACTGGAAGTAGAAGATCTGGAAGATGAGGTCCTTGGCCTTAAAACAAGATTGGATAAGCTCAAGACCGATGTAGAAACTATAAACTACGAAATTAGCGCCAAAAAGAACTTGACCGACGAAGCCAAGGTATTGATCAAAAAATATGCGGACCAGCAAAAAAATGTACGTAACAGCAGGGAATTCAATTCACTTTCCAAGGAAGTAGAATTTCAGGAACTCGAAATACAATTGGCCGAGAAGAACATTAAGGAATTCAAGGCCCAGATAGAACAGAAAAAAGAGGTTATAAGCAGTGCCAAGGAACGTTTAGGGGAACGGGAAACCCACCTTAAGCATAAAAAAGGCGAATTGAACGCTATTTTAGCGGAAACCGAAAAAGAAGAGAAGGCGCTTTTGTCCAAATCGGAAGAATATCAAGTATTGATCGACGAACGTTTGGTAAAGGCCTATAAGAGAATCCGAAACAACGTAAAAAACGGCTTGGCGGTAGTCCCTATAGAAAGAGGTGCCTCGGGAGGGTCGTTCTTCACCATTCCCCCCCAGGTCCAGGTAGAGATCGCCTCACGAAAAAAGATTATCACCGATGAGCACAGTGGCAGGATCTTGGTAGATCCGGTCCTAGCGGAGGAGGAACAGGAAAAAATGCAGAAACTGTTTTCTAAATTATAATAGAAATTAGGTATAAAAACAAAGGCCGTCCCGAATAGGACGGCTTTTTTTATTGGCACTAGAGGAAAGATTTAAGAGTTATGCGTTAAATTTAAAGAGAAATTATACGTATACCGCTAACCGCGCTCCGCAAAGTCTCCCGACTTTGAGGCCATCCAGTTTCCCGATCTCCACCTTGGACTTTTAACCTATTCCCCCAAAAGACTTAGTATCTTGTTTTCCACCAACTCGCTATCCCAGATCCCCTCAATATTGGGCAATTTCATTATCTGTTCCATTATTTGTTCCTGGGCATCCCCATAGGCCAAGGCTTCTATGTAGGAGCGTTC
>DATGQM010000131.1:0-2241 GCA_035304205.1 Arenibacter sp.
CCATAGGTTCGTCCAGATTTTGGTCCAGCACTTGTCGGACGTACCTGTTTTCTTCCGGGATCCTTTCCGTCCTGGCCTTTCCATAATCCAGTTTATCCTTTCCTACGACATATCTGAGTCCGCCCCATAAATGTTCCATAAAAATGGGGTCTTCAAAGGAATCATCGCTATGGTCCATTTCGGTAAAGAACGCCCTGCCCCCGTCAAAATCGGCACCCACCAACTTGTTGTACCAAGGCCAATCGTATTCCGTATCCGTAGCGGCATGTACCCCTACAAAGCCGCCCCCCGCCTGGATATACCGTTCAAAATCTGCCCGTTGGGGACCGTTCAATATATCCCCGGTGGTATTTAGAAAAACCACTGCGGCATAATTTCGCAATACTTCTTCCGTAAAATAGGAGACATCCTCCGTAGCTTCCACCAGAAAGCCCTTTTCCTCCCCGAGCCTTTTCATGGCCACCACTCCCGCTTCTATAGATCCCTGTCTAGAACCTTCCGTTTTGCTGAATATCAAAATTTTATCGGCTTCAGGGGAACAGGAGGAGATTGTACCGATCCAGAGGAATACAATGAAGATTCTAACTGCTTTCATCTTTGGTCTATCATAATATTAAATGCTTGGTTTCTATAGTTTGGCAAAAGGCAAGGGAGCAAGTTATGGAAATATTAAAGAAAATAAAAACAACGGTACATATCCCTTAATGTCCATCTTATTACCGACTTTATTTTACCCAAATCTCCCCTTATTTTACCTATTTTTATGCCAAGTGCGGGCATCCTATTTTTATGTAATCCAAAAGGGTACGATCCTAACCTATTTAGGATTATCGGTTATAAAAAACAAGGTGGATTTTATGATATCCCCGATCGAAGGCTTTCCCAATCGAGCCCGCCCTTATCGATCTCCCGTTTCAATTCAGGATATTTATTCAATAGGACTTTGGCACCGGGGAATGGGGAGGCATGGCAACAAAGGGCGGCCGCCCTTTTTTCCAATACATTATCACTTTGGAACAATTTTTCCATATCCCCTATCAGCTGCCCATCCAGGAACTGGGAAACGGGCCGCCAAAAGTAGGGGTCGATTTCCCTGGATGCGGCCCATCGTTCATGGGCATAATCGGATATGATCCTGACCAAATCCTTATTTGCCCTTTGGTCTACGGATAAAATACCCATTAGGTCCTGCTGCATAAAGGCCGCCTTTAAATACATTTGGTTCCATTGCTGGTCATTAAAATAGAGTGCCGGATATGGATTGTGCAGGGCTACGGCATTGAACACGGTACCTATATTGGTCCTTAAGGCCTCAACGGCCTGAGATCTATAATTCTCCGGGTCCGGCAAGAGTACGAGGAACTTTAAAAAGGTCTCCAATTCGCCGGTATCCGCAACTTGTATGATATTGGCCACTTTTGGCCTAAAAAATTCGGGCTTTTCTTCCAATACCCGGACTAGGAGAAAAATTCTTGCCAATTGCCAAATGTTAGCTTCCTGCCGAAGTAAATATTCCTTAAGCTCCCCATCCGATATTTCTATCAAAAGGGCATTCACCGCCCCGATCTTGGAAGGGATCAAACTGTAGGTGAGATAAAGCTCCTTAACGGATTCCCCGCTTATGATCTGATCCAATTTTGAGAACAACCATTGGTATTCCCCATCCGTTAAATTCTCTTTCAACAGGGTAGACAATTGTTCCCCGACCTTTTTAAACAACATATTATCTTATTATTAATCCTTAAACATTCACGGTTCGGGCAAAACGACCTATTCCCTTTCCCTTGCCCGATCCCGAGCCTAAAGATAAAACTATCCCGGCAGATTTTATGGGGTTTGGGCGATTCTTTCTATTTTTGGACTTGAATGTAAGAATATGCTAGGTTTAAGCGAGGCCGGACATTATACCCTATTCCCTCCTGAGATGTGAGATTTTAGTATTGAGTATTGAGATATGAATCTCAATACTCATATCTCAATACTCAATACTCCCTTAATTTTTTCAAGTAATAATCATAGGTAGCAAATTGCGACCGTACTTTTTCGTTCTTATTCTTTCTATAGGCATTATCGTGCTTTTCGGAAAAGACCCGGGCCTTTACATTATCGCTCCAGGATATCTCAAAGGTGTCCAATAACTCCTGTTTAACATCATTGTCATAAATGGCTACCCCTACTTCTACCCTATAGTCCAGGTTCCTGGTCATCCAATCGGCCGAAGAGATATAAACCTTGGAATTG
>DATGQM010000132.1:0-4111 GCA_035304205.1 Arenibacter sp.
GCTTGCTTGCTCAGACTTGCCAGATTAAAATTGGGATCGATCTTTAATGCTTCATCAATGGTCCCCAGTGCCAGATCTATATTGGTAGGGTCGTTATTAAATTGTACCAAGGCCCTTAGATGTAGGAAGGCGGCCTTTAGGGATACTTCGTAGGGTTGTTGCCTTTCGTAGAACGCATATTTCATTTCATCCTTGGCATTGGCAATACCGTACTCTATATCGGTGGCCGCTCCGGTATTGTCCCCGGTCTGTATCTTTAGATCGGCCATTTCATAGGCCAAATAGGGGTTTGGGGATCTTTTGTTTAAAATTGCGAATTGTTCCAAAGCTCTTTTGGGTTGGTTCAGGGCTTTGAGGGAAATGGCCTTTACCTGGACAGCCAAGTCGGAATCCGATTCATCTTTTTCGATGCCTATGGTATTCAGGGCCTGTAAATGCTGATTGTCATTGGCGTATATATAGGCCAAGGTATCCTTTCGTTCCTTGCTGGGAGCAAGAATATTAAGGTGGGTAAGTGCATTGATCACCCCGTCTATATCGCCCTGAAATCTCATTTGATCGTAAAAGGCCTCGTAATGTTTTAATAATTCACTATTCGTCTGGGAATTAGCCGAAAATCCGACTAAAAAGAGGAGTATCAATCCTATTCGCTTCATATGTAGATATTTATTGTTTTTTAATGGTCATGTGTAATTATTCACATCCTTTTTTATTGTTTCTTAAGGTGTTCATGAATCTTCGATTTCGCATATCTTCACTCGGGTCTGCGTCCAAATTTAGTTCATGCTCATTTCATGATTTTATTTTTTAATGGTCCAAAGCTAACAAATTATTTCGCTCCTATGCTTATTTTTAGATCAACTTTACAGGGTAGCCGCCCCTTTTTCTGCCAATCATCGACCGTAAATGCGTATTAAGATATTATCAACACTATTCTAGGCTAGAACCTTAGAAATTCATCCTATTTTAAATTATTTAGCTGAAAATTAAAATCTTCCGAGCTTAGATAATTAACGACTTTCCTGAAATCGGGATGTAACGGATTTACCAAAAGATTGTGTTCATCCGAATAAGCGCTTAAATTCAGTCGCGCAGAAGGGATCTTAAGGCAAACACTTTCCATTTCCCTGGCCCATAATGTACCAATATCCTTTGTTGAGCTGCTTGCAGGTCGTTTATTCCAATCCTTGGGAATATTATTTAGGCCGAGTTCCGGTATGGGACCCTTTATTTCGAAAGTGCAGATTTTCCAATTTGATTTGGCCACCGTACTTCCTTTGATGCTCAGCATTTCATTTATAGCGATCGATGGAAAATTTGACAGATATATGATGGGTACTCCATGGTGATTCCATCTCGCCCCGCCCAAGCCAAATCCCAGTGGCGATCTGGCCGGTATATCTTCATATAACCTATAATACTTCATATATAACTACCCCAGGACAGGGCATCGATCGCATCCTCGACCAATTCAATGGAATATACATCCTTTAAGAGGTCCACCGGTTTTACATCCCCAAGGGAATGATTCGATGTGTTCAACCACTCCTGAAAAAGTTGTTCACTACCAAAAACTCGAACTCCTTTTGAAATTATTTCATCGATATCGAGTATTATTTTAGACCTGAGTTTACCAATGTCGACCGGTTTATCCGAATTTTTCCATCTGGATAAGGTACTTGCGTTCGTTTCTAAAAGTTCCGATGAATCACCTTGGCTGTAACCCAAAAAATTTAATAAGGGGCTGATTTGATTATATTGATACGTATTTCTTTCTTCTTTTAAAACAGGTAGAAAATGAAACGGGGGGGTAGCTGCCTCCGCAGGATCATCTATATTTTTTGGCGAGCGTATGGGAGCCCAACCTTTATAGATAGCCCCTCCTTCCCGTATAGCGCGTGATTTAGTGGAATTTTCAGTATCGCTCTGCTTTTTTTTATCCATGACAATTGCATTTGTACAATTTAGATATTGTATTTGCAATAAAATTACATTTTTTTGAGGTTATTCCAAAATTAATTATACAAAATATTGCGTACTCGTTTATTAGGTATGGGATAAAAAGGTCCCCCCCCACATCCTAACCGCCGATTTTTTATTTAAAATCCAATTTTTTAACAATGATTACGGCATCATTGAGTACAAAGGGCATGGGAATTTGGTCTTCCGGACGTTGGGGAACGGTAAATTGCGGGTGGTCCAGCAAATTGTTGGAGGCCTCGTACAAGGTCAGTTCCAAACTTTGGCCTTTAGGAATGCCGATCTGTAGATTGGTAGGATCGTTATCGCTTACATAGTGGGTGATCAATTTGTTCGATTTCCTGTTCTGTAAATAATGATCTGACAAAGGAATATCATTGACTACTGCTTTTTTAATGTCGACATCATTAATAAATACCTCCAACCTCTGGATGGGGCGTTGGGATTCGATATTAATTTCAAGGAAACGTAGCTCGCCTATAACCGTATCCTGGGCGATCGCTACCAAAGGCGGGGCAATATTTTTTAGGGGGGCCGGGGATACATAGCTGAAACCTGTCCCATATTTGCTGCTAAAGGTCTGTTGTTCGCGTTTAGGCGGCGATTCCTTATGTTCCCCGATGTATTGGGAGGTCCAGGGCGATATAACCTTATCATAGGTGGCCCAAAGGGCAGTTTGTTGATCGGCATCCATAAGATAGACCAGGCTGGTGGGTCGGGCGTTGTCCTTGCTAAATCCCGAATTAAAATGGGCCCCGACCATAAATCCTATAAAGAGGATAAAGCATAGGCCGGCCATCCGTATTTTATTGCTTAGGGCGTTAAATACCGGTAATAATAGGAGAAAGGTAAGGGAGGTCAGTACGGTCGTAGTAACCATCATCTTCAATCCCAGGCCTACGGGAAACATTTTGATCAAAGGGGCAAATAACCAGATAGCGGGCAGGGCCAGTACGACGAACAGAAAGGGACTGGGCGATTTTTGATCGATCAATATCCATAACGAAGCCAATAGGGCATAAACCGGAATGATAAAAAAGCTCCCCCCTTTTAAATAAACGGCAAGAAGGCTACAGATTATCAACCACAGGATCAAAGGAGCAATAAGAAGGTTCCGGGTTTGTACCTTATTAAATTTGTGGTAGGACCAAAATGCTACGGCGATGGAAAAAAGGGCGAATGCGCTGATGTAGGTATAACCGTTATAGGTAAAACCATGTAGGATATCCCGATATTGTGGATAGGCCCACAGCAGTACCTTCCAACTATAAAAACCAACAAGGCCATTAATGATCAAGGTCATTAATAGCGGAATAAAACCCGTACCTATTTCCTTTATATCCAAGGTTCCTTTCTTAAATCCATAGACTCCGAGAATAACCAATAGGAGGGTGGCGATTATCAACATGGGAAATATCCATTCAAAAGGATAGGACACCATTTTAAAAAAGGGAATGTTGAAATAGACCAAATCGTTCGGACTTTTTAACCGGTCTAGGTCAATATGGCTAAAATGCTCTACTAGGGGCATGATGTAACTTCCCTGATGCGCCAGGGTATTCCGGTCCAGTCGCTCATAATTGTCCCTTGCGGTATGATAGTCGAAATGATCGTCTATAAAGGCGAAATTAAATCCATCTATATCCATGTCCTCCCGGAATACGGTAAGATCGGTATCATTGGGCAGCATTTTATAAACACTGTAAACTAGTGAATTGGCTACGGGATATGTGGAATTTGCTTTTATGAATTCCTTGATCAGGGTGCCGTTTCCCCGGTTGGTCTCCAAAAGCATATAGGAGGGCCCACCGCTTCCCCTCGCTTCAAAATTCAGGACCAACCCTATTTCTTTGGCCCATGGATGTTTATTTACAAAGAGATCGGCACCGTTAAGGCCTAGTTCTTCCGCATCCGAAAAAAGAATAATGATATCATTTTTTGGGGCATGGCCTTGCTTCAAGAATGCCCTGGTCCCTTCCAATATGGTGGCCACACCACTGGCGGCATCGCTTGCGCCCAGGGAGGAATGCGGACTGCTATCGTAATGGGAAAGCAGGAGCAGGGCCTTTCCCGACCCGGTACCTTTTATACGGGCCAGGACATTGGTGGCTTTGCTAAGATTGCCCCAATC
>DATGQM010000133.1:0-3974 GCA_035304205.1 Arenibacter sp.
CGATACCTTAATGGCACTGCCAAAGGGTAGCATATATGGACCATATAGGGACGGGGATTTTTATAAGGTTTCCAAAATGTTGGATAGAAGGCCCAACGGTTCGGTAAAGGCCAGTCATATTATTATCGCCTATGAAGGGGCACAAAATGCCAACCCCGCAATTACAAGGACCAAGGAGGAGGCCGAGAAAAAGGCTAAAGAACTTCTAGGGGAGGCAAAAGCAAATAGCGAGATATTTGCCCAATTGGCCAGGGACAATTCAGATGGCCCCGCTGCTTCCAATGGAGGTGACCTGGGCTATTTCCAAGAAGGGATAATGGTTGCCCCCTTCAATGATTTTGCCTTTAAAAATCCGACCGGTACCATAGGTATGGTAGAAACCGATTTTGGTTTTCACGTTGTTAAGATAGACGATAAACGGGATGTTGTACAAATAGGTACTTTGGTAAGGGAGATAGAGACTTCCGATGAAACTATAAATACCTTGTTCGCGGAAGCCACCCAATTTGAGATGGAGACCATCTCCGGCAAGGAGTTTACGGCCACGGCCAAAGAAAATAGTTATGTGGTAAGACCGGTGAACAAGATCAAGGAAATGGATGAGAACTTACCGGGACTTTCTGCCCAACGCTCCATTGTGCAGTGGGCATTTAACGAGGATACCGAATTGGGCGAGATCAAAAGGTTCAATTTAAATAATGGTTATGCCGTAGTGCAATTGACCGCCAAGTACAAGGCCGGTTTAATGTCGGCGGAAGATGCATCCTTCCTTGTGCTTCCAAAGATCAGAAAGGAAAAGAAGGCGGCCCAGATCATTGCGGCCAATAAGGGGAAGGCCATGGATGCCTTTGCCAAGGATAATAATGTTACCGCCACCACGGCTTCCGCCCTTACCATGAAATCAAATACCATTCCTGGTGCCGGTGCGGAGCCTTATGTAGTAGGTACGGCATTTGCCCTGGCGCAAGGGGCTACCTCAAATCTGATCGAGGGAGGGACGGGAGTATATATGGTGGAGGTGACCAAAAAGGAGGACGCTCCAAACTTGGATAATTATAGTACCTATGCCAACAACTTGCAAGTTACCGCTGCCGGAAGGGTAGAGATGAACGTATACAACGCTTTAAAGGAAGCTTCGGAAATAGAGGATAATAGGGCCGCTTTTTACTAGTAGCTCCCAAATGTATTTAACAAAATAGGCGGCCCTAAAGGCCGCCTATTTTGTTTTCAACGGTCAAATTGCCCACTGCAACTGCCAGCCGAAAACCCTATCTGGCCATTCTGGAATAGGGGATTACCGTACTAAAACCTTTGTCGTTAAAGTATTGTGGCGTGTTCTTATTGCCAGTGGCAATGATAAAGTCGCCCCCCCAGGCCCCCAAACTTTTTATCGCCCCCTTAAAGTCGGGAAATAGGCGTTGTTTTACGGGAGGCACATTCAGGATTTCGCTAAGGATATCCTCGTGCTTGGTAATCAATTTTTCGAACTGTGGTAGTTTAGTGCTGGTCAATATTCTTTGGGTGATGCTATTTATTTGGGATATAGGGGCGTGGATTTTCAATTCCCTGCTCTTATAATGTGCGATTCCGTCCTTACTGTTCTGTTTTTTGTTCAGATGGATGAAATAGAGCTCATTTTTATAGGGGGGATAAAAGGGAGCGTGGCTTACCTTGGGCTGTTCATCCTTTAACTGATAGGTAATTGGCGTATTGTGCCGGGCGCAGGCAATATCATAACCACTGCCCCCGAAAGAGTTCCACAAGAGGGCATAGGCATCAATTTTGGCCCATTGCGCAATATTGTTGATCAGGGTTGAAGAGGAGCCGAGTCCCCAGTCCCTTGGGAAGTTTAGGGAAGTGGTCACTTCATAGCCGTGGTTTCCCGTCAAAAATTGCGGATTTAATTTTCTTGCCTCCGTCAAGATACAACTTAGGGTATCGGAAACAGAACGATTTTCCGAAGTAGGGACCGATCCCTTATTATCGATCGGGAGGGTCGTAATTTCAAATAGTTTATCATCTTCCCCTGAAGCGTGTAGTTTATAACTTTCCCCAAACCAAATCCGGCCCCTTTCATCCAGGCTTTTCCATACCAATTGTTTTTCCGATATGGGCCTTACGGTCAGGGATTGGCCATAAATAGTAGGTATGGCCAAACTTAAGGCCCCGTCCAATACCAAATATTCACCGGTGATCAATAATTTTCCATTGCTGTAAAATGATGTGGTCATTGCTTGTTCCTTAAATTTTCTAGGGCGGATACTACGGCACTATGGGAAGCGGTATGCTTTTTAAAATAGGCAATAAGTTCCTTTTTCTCCGATCCGGTGGCACCTAATTGGTTT
Organism: Arenibacter sp.; assembly: GCA_035304205.1. Classification (GTDB taxonomy): domain Bacteria; phylum Bacteroidota; class Bacteroidia; order Flavobacteriales; family Flavobacteriaceae; genus Arenibacter. Next base: position 2,346 of record DATGQM010000133.1, read on the forward strand.
AAGGTGTTCAGTAAGTGCATTTTCATATGCCCTTGTTGTATCCCTGTGGTAACCAGGGAACGCAGGGCAGCAAAGTTTTGGGCCAATCCCACTGCGGCCGTTATCTGCATCAATTCTTGGGCCGTGGGCTTTTGTAGGATTTCCAAAGCGATCTTTGCCAGGGGATGGATGCCGGTCAGGCCGCCTACCGTGCCAAGGGCCAAAGGGATCTCTATCCAAAATTTAAAAATATCGCCTTCAATTTTGGCATGGGTAAGGCTGGTATATTTTCCGTCTTTGGCGGCATAGGCATGGGCCCCTGCCTCTACGGCCCTAAAATCGTTGCCCGTGGCCAGGATCACCGCATCTATTCCGTTCATTATTCCCTTGTTATGGGTCACCGCCCTATAGGGATCTATTTTGGCGATGGAGACGGCCCGTACTATTTTTTCTGCAAAATCCATAGCGGACAGGTCGTGATGCCCCTTTAAATCGTCCACGGGGCAACTAACCTCCGCCCTTACCAGACAATTCGGGGTATTGTTGGAGAGGATGCCCATTACTATTTCAATATTTTTCTCCCTTTCCGTGAAGGCGGTATATGTAAGGGCTTCCTCCTTTAGTTTTTCCGCAAATCCCTCCAAGCAGGAATTTATAAAATTGGCACCCATAGCATCCAAGGTCTCAAAAGTGCAGTGCAATTGGTAATAATTGGCCAACTCTCCACTTTTGTCCCTTAATTCGATGCTACGGACACCTCCCCCGCGTTTTTCCATATTTTTAACGATAGGGGCCACATGGGCGATCAATAGGGGTTTTACGACAGTAAAAAAACGGGTCAGTTTAACCGTATCCCCCTGGTATATAAAATGTACCTGGCCCACCTTTTCGGTGCCCAGGACCCTGGTCTTAAATCCGCCCCGATTTTGCCAAAATTTGGCCGCTTTGGCCGCTGCGGCCACCACGGAACTCTCTTCAATGGCCATGGGGATGGCATAAAACGTATCGTTTATCAGGAAATTGGGCGCAATTCCAAGGGGCAGATAAAAATTGGTCAACGTATTTTCAATGAACTCATCGTGTAATTGTTGCAATTGGGGGTCGTTGTTCCAATATTTTTTTAGGATGTGAAGGGTCTGTTCATTATTACTAGTATAATGTTCGGCGATCCAGTTTAATTTTTCCGCTTTGGACAATTTAGAGAATCCCTCTATCGGCTTGGTCATAGTATGCAGGTTTCATTGGGTAAATATAATCATTAGGGAGGCATAGGCCATCAAGAACTTTCTTTTGTATATCGGTCCCGATAATGTTATTATATTAGTCCAAAATACCTTATTTCGTGAAATTTTTAGTAAACTTGACAGTTTTAATTATTTATCAAAAATCCGAATCTTTTGTTCGGTCCATTAAATACAAATATTTAACATACGCCTTGTGAGAAAAGAACGTTTACTGTTAATTTTATTTATTTTATCCGCCTTTAGTACCCTTATTGCACAAAACAAACGGATTTCCTTGGAAGAGATTTATGGCGGGAGTTTTAGGACCGAGGGAATGGATAGGCTGCGATCCATGAAAAATGGGGATCAGTACACTATTTTAAATATAGATTACACTCGCCGATCGGCATCCATAGAAAAATACGAT
>DATGQM010000134.1:0-6871 GCA_035304205.1 Arenibacter sp.
GTGGTGCCTCCAGGAATCGAACCAGGGACACATGGATTTTCAGTCCATTGCTCTACCAACTGAGCTAAGGCACCAATACGCTTTAAGCGGCTGCAAATATAAATTCAAAATTAAGATATACAAACAAAAATGATAAAAAAGAGGTTTGTTTTTTTACAATGTTTGATCTTTGCAATATGAACCTAATCATCGATGTGGGTAACACCCTATTAAAAATGGCAGTTTTCAACAAGGGGACGATCGTATCTTACCGGAAGGTGCCCCTGTCGGAATTTGCAAAAAATATAAGATCGGTCTTTTCCGAATTCAACACTATCCAAAATACCATTGTTTCCACGGTGGGGCCCTTAAGGCCGGAAGAGATCGAAATGTTGTACGTATACAGCCCCGTGCACTTATTGGACCATACTTCAAAAATACCCTTTAAAAATTCATATGCTTCGCCCGAAACCTTGGGAGTGGACCGGATCGCCCTGGCCACGGCGGCTTTCTACCATAACCCCAATGCCAATACGCTGATCATAGATGCGGGTACCTGTGTTACCTATGATATGGTGAACGATTATGGGGAATATTTGGGGGGCGCTATCTCTCCTGGCATAGGGATGAGGTACAGGGCCATGCACGAGCAGACCGCTAGCTTGCCGTTATTGAAGAGGGAGCCGATCGTTGATTTTATCGGAAATACCACCAAGAGCGGGATGCACAGTGGTGTGGTCAATGGTATTTGTATTGAAATAGATGGTGTAATCGGGCAATATGCAAGTAGATTTAGAGATTTAACAGTTATTTTAACAGGTGGCGATGCGCAATTTTTGTCAAAACGATTAAAAAATACCATATTTGCGCATTCTAAATTTCTCCTGTTGGGGTTAAATCATTTGCTAGAATACAACAAACGCTAGATGATCAAAAATTTTATCATTGCATTTATATGCTTAATTTCGGTTGGCATTTATGCTCAGAACAGTACTGTATCCCCATATTCCTATTTTGGCATCGGAGATCTAAGGGCAACCGGTACAGTAGAGAATCAGATGATGGGAGGTTTAAGTGTGTATACGGATAGTATCCATTTAAATTTAAACAATCCCGCGGCCTATAGTAAGTTGGCATTGACAACATATACTGCGGGACTTTCAAGAAAGGAATTTAGTCTGGTGGGCAATACGTCCAAGGAAAATGCCTCTGTTTCCAGTTTGGACTATCTGTCCCTGGGTTTTAGTTTGGGCAAGGGTTTTGGATTGGGGTTCGGTATTATGCCCTATAGCGCGGTGGGCTATAATTTTAGTTCGGAAAGGACCGCTCCGGGACAGGGCCGGGTCGCTGAAATGTTTACTGGGAAAGGCGGGCTGAACCGTGTTTATGCTTCCCTGGGATATCAGGTGTTCAAGGATTTTAGCATTGGGGCCACTACTAATTTTAATTTTGGGAACCAAAATACGAGTAGCGTGCAGACCATAGAAGGCCTGCAGTTGGGTTCCTTTGACAGGGTCTCGTCCAGGATAAATGGGTTCGATTTTAATTTTGCGGCCAATTATAATCCCACTATTAAACAGAAATATACACTTTTTACAAGTTTGATAATAAATACCCAGGCCAATCTGGTTTCGAGGAATACCAGGACTATTGGTTCATTCTCTGTTGCCAACGGTAGGGATATAGAGGTTATAGAGGTGGATCTGGAAGGGCGTGGACTTGCCAGGACAGGAGTGCAGGTCCCCACAACTACCACTTTGGGCGTAGGATTTGGGGAGGATATGAAATGGTTTTTAGGAACGGAATATAGTTTTCAGGCCATGGGCGACTTTGAAAATGAACTTTCCCCGGCCTCCAATATGGAATATCAGGATGCCAATACAATCAGGTTCGGGGGCTATTATATCCCGGATTACACCTCCTTTACAAGCTATCTTAAAAGAGTGGTATATAGGGCCGGGGCCAAGGTGTCCAAATCGGGGATCGTGGTAGATAATAGGGAGATCAATGATTTTGGCATAACTTTTGGTCTAGGTCTACCGCTAGGGCAGGGCCGGAATTTTTCAAATGTAAATATTGGCTTTGAACTGGGCAGAAGAGGAACCAAATACGGTGATCTAGTGGAAGAAAATTATTTTAAGATCAATCTGGGACTTTCATTGAGCGATATGGATTGGTTCCAAAAAAGAAAAATTAATTGATATTGGATAAAAATTATTACATTAACCGCTTTAAAATTTACAGATAGATGAAAAAGAAACTCTACAGCACAGTAATGACCGTAGTGGGATTTGTGGGTTTAGGAAGTGCTCAAGCACAAAATCCTGAGTGCATGACGAACCTTTCCATATATACGGAACATGTAAAGGTGAAGAATTATGAAGCGGCCTATACCCCTTGGAAAATGGTCTATGACAACTGTCCTACCCTGAACTGGGCAAATATCCTTTACGGGGAGCGCATCCTAAAGGATAGGGTTTCCAAGTCATCCGGGGCGGAAAAGACGGCCAATATCAATGCCCTAGTGGAACTGTACGATAATAGGATGAAATATTTCGCGGCCAAGACCAGTACAGCGGAGACCATCGTTGATAAGGTGCTATTGCAATATGATGAGAAAATGATTTCGGACGAGGAAATCTTTACCCAGTTGGACAAAGCCTTTAGGGAGGATGGGGAACATTTTAAAAACCCCAAGGCCCTTTATCTATATTTTTCCAGTCTGGTAGATCTTAACAGTGCCGGCAAAAAGGAATTGGAAGAGGTTTTTGAAAGGTATGATGCCGTTACGGAAAAGATAGGAGTGGAAAATGATAAGCTCACCGAGGTGATTACCCAACTATTGCCAAAGGAGGATGCGGGAACATTGACTTCCAAGGAAGCCAGTCAGTTAAAATCCTATAATAGCTATTCTGAAAATTATGGTAAAATTCTAGAGAGTATAGATAGTAAATTGGGCGCCCTTGCGAACTGTGAGAACCTGATACCGCTTTACCAAAAGAATTTTGAATCCAAGAAGGGCGATATTACCTGGGTGAAAGGAGCGGTCGGAAGAATGTTCAGCAAGGAATGTACGGAGGATCCTTTGTTCAGAAAATTGTTCGAAGCGCAATTGGCCCTGGAGCCGTCGGCTAGTGCATATATGTACGGAGGTACCCTAAAAAACAATTCAGGGGATACCAATGGGGCGGTTTCCGATTTTAACAAGGCATTGGAATTGGAGACCGATTCCAGGAAAAAATCCGATATCGCCTATAAGATTGCGACCATCTTCCATAAGAAGGGAAGTAAGTCCACCGCAAGGAACTATGCCCAAAAGGCTATTGACGCAAACCGGTCCAACGGGAAAGCCTATTTGTTGATAGCAAGCTTGTACGCCAGTAGTGCCAACGAATGTGGAAAAACTCCCTTCGAGAAAAGGGCCGTTTACTGGAAAGCAGCGGAAATGGCACGTCAAGCAGCTCGTGTAGATCCGGCCATCAGTAGCAGGGCAGGGCAAGCCGTGGCCAGCTACGTGGCAAAAGCACCTTCCAAAACGGATATTTTTAACTCGGGAATGGCCGGGAAGACCGTAAGCTTTTCTTGTTGGGTGGGTGGCAGCGTAGTAGTGCCCAACCTATAGGATGAAACTAAAGGAAACATATAAATTATTTAGTATTGCCATAGTATTACCTACTATGGCAATGCTTTTTTTTTCCTGTGCCGATAATTATAAAAGGGTAGGGGACGAGGCCATAAAAAAAATATTTCCAAGTGGGGTCGCCGAGGATTTTACCCTGACCTATACGGAGACGGACAGTGATAGATTGGGCGATGCCCAGGAGGGGATCGTTGCCTCGCGGATCGTAGCCGTTCTAAAAAGTCCCGTTAGCAATGATTTTGACAATCTGGATTTTCCCTATAGAACTTTCCCGGAAGGATTAATGGTAGAGTTTTATGATGACCAGGGAGCCAAAAGTACGGTTACTGCCGATTATGCAATTATGTATTCCTATACCAATTTAGTAGATTTGCAGGGAAATGTGGTAATAGCCACCTCGGACGGTAAAAAGTTGGAGACTTCCCAATTGTACTGGGATCGGGCCGATGATTGGATCTTTACCCAGCGAAAATTTAAGTATACCAATCCCGAGGAAGGGACGATAATGGACGGGGAGGGCATGGATTTTAATAGGTCCTTTACCTTTTTACATGCCAATAGGACCTATGGTTTAATGAGTATTAAAGAAAGTAATAATGATTAAGATCTTAAGATATACCGAATACCTTTATCTGGCAGTCGCAGTAATATCTATTTTTGAAATTTACGAACAATGGAATATGGACAGGGAACGGGCTTATTTGTTCGTTTTTTTTGCAGTGGTATCCATAGGCATGTTCGTATTTAAAAAAACCTATAGGAAAAGGTTCGAAAAGCGTAAAAACGATAATAAACAGTAGGCTTTGGGTACGGCAATAGTTATAATCGTTATTTCATTGCTGTTCTCCGCATTTTTTTCCGGAATGGAGATCGCCTTTGTCTCTGCGAACAAGATCCATATCGAAATTGAGAAGAAACGGGACGGACTTATGGCCAAGGTGCTGGCACGCCTTACCAAAAAACCTTCCAAGTTTATAGCGGCCATGCTGATCGGCGGCAATATTGCCCTGGTAACTTACAGCTTGGTCATGGGAGAGGTGCTGATTGGCCTCTTTGCCGATTGGGAAATGTTCCCCAACGGTGTAATGCGCCTGCTTGCCCAGACCGTTATATCTACCCTTATTTTTTTACTGACTGCAGAATTCCTGCCCAAAATACTGTTTCAGATCTATAGCAATAGCCTCTTGAAATTGCTGGCGGTCCCCGCCTATTTTTTTTATTTATTGTTCTCATTGGTTTCGGATTTTGTGATCCGGATCTCCGATTTTATCCTAAAAGTCTTCTTTAAAACGAATGGGGACGAGGTGCAATTGATCTTTAATAAGGTCGAATTGGGCGATTATATTTCGGAACAGATGGAAGCGGTGGAGAAGGAGGATAGGATCGATTCGGAAATACAGATCTTTCAGAATGCCCTGGAATTTTCAACGGTAAAGGCAAGGGAGGTCATGGTCCCAAGGACCGAGATCGCTGCGGTCGAACTCCATGAGACGCCCAAAAACCTCGCAAAACTCTTTACGGAGACCGGATATTCCAAAATATTGGTGTTCAAGGATACCATCGATAACGTCATTGGATATGTGCATTCCTATGAACTCTTTAAAAAGCCAAAGACCATTAAAAGTATTCTCCTTCCGGTAGAATTTGTGCCGGAGACCATGTTGGTCAAGGATATCCTGAATATTCTTATAAAAAAGAGAAAAAGTATCGCCGTAGTATTGGATGAATATGGGGGTACCTCGGGCGTAATGACGGTGGAGGATATTGTGGAGGAACTTTTTGGGGAAATCGAGGATGAACACGATACTACGGACCTATACGAAGAACAGGTAAATGAAAATACGTATAAATTTTCGGGTAGGTTGGATGTGGATTATGTTAACGAGCAATATGATCTGGATCTTCCGGAAAGCGATGAATATGAAACCTTGGGCGGTTTGATCATAAATGGGACCGGGGAGATTCCCGAAAAGAATTCGGAAATAAGGATTGATAATTTTCTCTTTGTGGTATTGGAAGTTTCCAGTAATAAGATCGATCTGGTTTCCTTGGAGGTACTTGGGGAAGATTAGGAAAACCCCGTGTTTTTCCCTGTTTTTTAGTTTTTATTATTTCAAAAGAAAATGGTAATTTTGCGAACCTATTTAAAATAGTTTATATAATGGCAATATTAGAAAATATAAGGAAACAGACTACGGTGCTAATTTTGATCATCGGTATGGCCTTGTTCGCATTTGTTATTTCAGGTGTATTTAGTGGTAACGATATGGGTGGGGGTGCCAAAGTAGGTTCTGCCATTGCCGAGATCAATGGGGATGAAGTCCCTATCGATCAGTTCAGAAGAAATGTGGATGCTTTTTCCAGAATGGCGGGTGCTCCCGCTTCATCCATGCAGGTGGTGAACCAGGTCTGGGAAAGGGAAATAAGAAATACTATTTTGGATCAGCAATTCGGGGAGTTGGGAATCGATGTAGGGCATGATCAGATCATCGATTATTTAAGGACTATTCCGACCTATTCACAAAACCCGGAATTTCAAAATGCCAATGGGCTTTTTGATGCCAATAGATTCAGGGCGGCCGTTGCGGATTGGAAGGCGAATAACCCGGCGCGTTATAATTTATGGTTGCAGGACGAACGGGCCATTATACAGAACGCCAAGGAACAGGTTTATTTTAACCTGATCAGGGCGGGTGTAGGTGCAACCTTAAAAGAAGGGGAACTAGAGTATAAGCTGGCCAATGATAAGATAGATATCAAATATGTGCGGGTACCCTATTCCGCTATTCCCGATTCTACGGTCAAGGTCAGTAAACAGGAAATCGAGACCTACATTAAGGCACATGAAGAAGATTACAAGCAAGATAGGGCTGCGGACATCCAATTCGTATATTTTGAGGAGAAACCGTCCGTGGAGGATGTTAACGAGGTTAAGGCTGAAGTAACGGGCTTATTGGAGGATCAGTTGGAGTACAATTCCCTAACCGATACCAATGATACCATAAGGGGGTTTAGGACCACCAATGATATCGCCACATTTATCGACCGGTATTCCGATGTAAAATTCGATACCATTTACAAAGCAAAGAACCAACTTCCCTCAAAATTTGCCGATACCTTAATGGCACTGCCAAAGGGTAGCATATATGGACCATATAGGGACGGGGATTTTTATAAGGTTTCCAAAATGTTGGATAGAAGGCCCAACGGTTCGGTAAAGGCCAGTCATATTATTATCGCCTATGAAGGGGC